>JAJFUH010000012.1 GCA_021372535.1 bacterium | reverse complement strand
GGGCGAAAGCGGTATACGCCTTGACCATGATGTCGAAAAGATTCATTCCCCGAATGTGCTGAAGCAGCACGGAAATCCCAATGGTAAGGATGCCGACTATCAGCATGTTGAGACGTCCGACCCCGATAAGACGCTCCTGAGATGCGCCGGGATGTATCTTTTTCGCATAGAAATCATTGGTCAGCACACTCGACAGCATGATGAACTCGTTGCTGAGTGTCGAAAGCGTGGCGGAAAAAATCGCGGCGATCATGACCCCCATGAGTCCGACGGGGAGTACCCTCAGACTGATGACCGCATAGGCAAAACGGGGGTTTTCGAGTCCCGGAACGACGACACGGGCCATCATCGAGGGAGTATAAAAGATGATCGGCCCGACGATACTCCATGCCGCGACCGCATAGACCATCCTCCGGGCATCCCGCTCGCTGGAGACACAGTTGTATTTCTGAATCATCGACCATCCGGCATTGACACTGAAAAACAGGAGGACAACCCACGTTATGAGCTGGTAAAGGTCGTACGGCGGATGGAGCAGGGATGAAAAACCCTCGGGCATGTTGTGGAAAAACGAGCCGACGCCGTTCACCTCGCGGATGGTAAGGGGGAAAACCATGCACACCGCAAGACACAGTATGATGAACTGGACAAAATCGGTCACGATGACCGACCACTGGCCTCCAAACAGCGAATAACCGAGCGTGATGAACCCCGTAATCCAGATAATCCGTGACAGGGTAAACCACTCGCTCGAAAGCGCCGCGACAATAAAGATGGCAGTCGCATATATCCGTATGGCATTGTCCGCAAGCCGAAGCGGGATGCCGGTCCAGACAAAAATCTGCCTGAGCGCCGGGCTGAACCGCGTTTCGATAAACCCGATGGGACTCACCTGACGGGCTCGTCGCCAGCGGCCTACAAAAAGGTAAGCGCCGACAATCATCCCCGGAACGCTGATGCAGTACAGTGTCAGCGCCGTAAAACCATACTTGTAACCGAGCTCGGCATAATTGACGAACGAGAGGGAAGAAAACGAAGCCATCCACAGGGATATGGCCGCAAGCCACCAGGGAATGTTCGCACCGGCGGTGAAATAATCCTTCGCCTGACGAACGAATTTTGTGAAGAATGCCCCGATAAATACGATTATCGCAAAATAACCGGCAATTACCACAAAATCAATCGGCTGCAGATGAGCAATGTCATTCATCCGACTTCCGCACAGTTGAGCGTGTAATGTTTTGGAAATGTATTTACATTTTTTCCTTTTAGCGGTGAATGAGAATCGACATTCTCACTCACCGCATATTGAAATATATGCCATTCCTCCATGTCGAGGCCAGGACAAGTCATCCTTTGGACGAGCCTTGACATGAATTCGGCAGATGTAAACACGAAACCCAAACAATTCAAATACTGTTATCGATATTCGAAACAAATGCCGAAACACGTTCGGCATGACATAATCCGATGTCACGGTATAACCATCGGAGCAATACTATTGCTCCGGCGAATAAAGAATGATACCGGAGGTAAAAAAAACATGGATTCCCGCTTTCGCGGGAATGACGGCTTGGTGCGCAGTTACACAGATTGTATCGAATCACCTTTATAGGGCTCAATTTCCGAAATATATTTCACTGTTTAAAAGCCTTGTGATAAAGTCTGTACGTGTGGATATAAGCTGTCAAGGGTCGGCACAAAGTGCCGATTCCCGATTAATGATTCGGGAACAGGCTTACATGCCCTTGACAGCATCAAAACAATACATTTCATTATAGGGCCCGTGAAAATATCCTTTTTCACAGCCCTCTTAATCGCCGGAGCAATAATAAAAACCGGTTATCCAGTTAAATCAGCTCAAATGATTGATCCCCCTCGGCTCCGCCGTTTCCCCTTATAGAGGAAAGAGGGATGAAAGTGCCCCAAAACCCGCTCCCCCCTTAAAAAGGGGGTGTCTTGTCCTGAAATAAGTTTACAGAAGAAGGGACAAGGAGTCAAGGATGAAAGAGGGAATGGGAGTGCGGTTTACGGAGGTATTGAAGCTGCATGTGGTGGGAGAGGTAGAGTCTGGGAGGATAAGTCAGTCGGAGGCG
>JAJFUH010000011.1 GCA_021372535.1 bacterium | reverse complement strand
ACATCCGGGGGACGGGTTTTTGGAGTTACCGGATGGGGAAAAGATTTCAGCGAAGCCCGTGAGCGGGCATACCGTGCGGCTGGACTGATTTCCTTTAAAAATGCGTTTTATCGGAGCGATATAGGGAACAAGGCACTGCGTTACATAAACGGGAGCTTGTGAGCAGGGGAGAGCGGACATGGCGAAAGTCGGCATAGTATATGGCAGCACATCGGATGATGCAGTGATGAAGGGTGCATTCGAGATACTCGATGAATTTGGCGTTCCGTATGAATCGGCGGTGCTTTCCGCGCACCGTCAGCCGGAGCGTACGACTGAATTTGCCCAGACTGCGGCATCGAAGGGAATCAAAGTCATCATAGCCGGCGCCGGACTCGCGGCGGCGCTGCCGGGTGTTATCGCTGCTCATACGACACTCCCGGTCATCGGTATACCGATAGGCGGAGGCCCCCTGAATGGTGTCGATGCGCTCTATTCAATCGTTCAGATGCCAAAGGGTGTTCCCGTCGCCGTCGTGGGGATTTCCAATGCGAGAAACGCCGCGCTTCTTGCCGTGGAGATACTCGCGCTTGGCGATGATGAGCTCGACCGGAAATTACAGGATTACCGCCGGAAGATGAAAGGATGAACCGCATCGATCTGCAGCAGGTGAAGACCGCCGCGGAAATTCTGAGAAACGGCGGAATCGTCATCTATCCGACCGAGACGGTATACGGTATCGGATGCGATCCGTTGAACGGTACCGCATGCGCCCGTGTGCAATCGATGAAGAAGCGGGATCGGTCAAAACCGTTTATTCTCATTGCCGATACGCTCGGAACTGTCGAGTCCTGGGCCGGAAAGCTCGATGACATTGCCCGGAGATGCGCCGATGCATTCTGGCCGGGGCCGCTCACCCTTGTGATACGTCCCGGAAAAAAGCTCCCGGCACATCTTCGAGGCCCTTCCGGCGGAATAGCATTCCGCGTGACTCCGCATCCGGTCGCCGCTGCCCTGTCACGGGAGTTTGGAAGCCCCGTCGTATCAACGAGCGCCAATATGACCGGTGATATGCCTGTGACCACCTATGAACAGGCAGCGAAATTGTTTTCCGGTCACGCCGGTATGATTCTTGAAACCCCCGCAGAGCTCGATGGCGAACCGAGCACGGTCATCGATCTTACCGGAGATTCACCGCAGTTTCTCCGGATCGGCGCAATCGGCAGGGAACGTATACTGGAGGTTCTGTAATATGGCCTCTTCCCGGCGAATACTGCATCTGTTTGTCGGTTCGCTTATCTTCTGGCTCGTTGTCATGGGCTCCCTGTATTATCTCCATTACATCAGAAATGTGGACGAAGAGTTAGGGTATTTCAGCGCCGATGTCAAGTTCGATGCCTCACGGCGCCAGTATTACGGAATTTTCCTCGGTGACCAGAAAATCGGTTATAAAAGCGAAACACAGTATATCAGGAAAAACATGAAAATATTCCGCGAGGACGTCACACTGAAACTGAATCTCGCCGGAATGTCCCGTGAAGTGTTCCTCCAGTCGGTAACCGGAATCGACTCGACAACCCTCGTTACCCGCTATATGGATTTTACCCTTGACTCGGGAAACCATACCTATAACTTCAGCGCCCAGGTCAGGGAGGACAGCCTCATTATCGGTGTCAAAAAAGATGTGCTGTCGGCGATGCGAAAAGGATTTTTCCCGGTGAACGAACATATAACGATGCCGGTATCGCTTCCTTATTTTCTCCATAATGCCGACACCGAGGCGCTCACCATGCAGATTTTCGACCCGGTCGATTTTTCACGGTATCTGGTGCACAGTGTAAGGAAGGGACCCGAAATTGTCACGATAAGCGGACGAACGTTCCGGACAGTGCGGTACGATTTGCTCTATAAAGACATTGAATCGTCGTTATGGCTCGACAGCAACGGTGCGGTGGTTAAGAGCACGGGTATCCCGATATTCGGCGATATTCTGGGAAGCCTGACCATCGAAAAAGCCATGGACAAGAATGTCTTTCTTCTCCCTCTCGAAGTCAGTTACGGCAATGACCGGCTCAAACGGCTGGCGGTCATTCCCCGTCAGCAGATTTCCTCTCCGCGTGATGTAACGTTTCTCGAAGTGGAATTTGTGGGGATGCGTGCCGCGAATATCGACATAACGACATCGAACAAAAAAATCATTTCGGTAAATCCGCTGATAATGGATATTTTTAATAAACCACTTACCAGCGGAGAGTATTTGATGGACGAGATAAAACTGGCTTCCGCCGACACGTCGCTTCTGGGAATGAGCGATTATATTCAGCCCTATGATGCCCGTATCCGGAGAACCGCCAGAACCATCACCACCGCGGTGAGCGATACTCTCGACATGGCGCATGCACTGAACCAGTGGGTGTTTTCGGGCGTCAGACAGGAGGAAGGGCTCGACATTGTCCGCTCGGTGGACATTCTCAGGGATATGCGGGGCGACTGTGATGAACGCACCAAGCTTTTCACCGCTCTTGCCCGCTCGGTCGGCATACCCACCCAGATCAACACCGGGCTGGTCTACAAGGACAGCGCGTTCCGGTATCACAGCTGGCCGTCGGTCTTCGTCGGTGGAGTATGGCATGACCTGGACCCCACGTTCGGGCAGGATAATGCCGATGCAACCCATATTTCCCTGGTGCGAGGAGATTTTGACAAGCTTATCGAACTGCTCCGTATCATAAATTCCATTTCACTGATAATACATTCCTGCAGGTAACGGTTATGGAAGAAAATATGGTTATATTTGAGGGTGTCACGAAACGGTATGGATCGACAACCGCTCTTTCGAATCTTACATTCCGTGTGAGAAAAGGCGAATTTTTCGGTTACCTCGGGCCCAACGGGGCGGGTAAAACGACTTCGATCAAAGCCATGATAGGCCTTATCCGTCCGGACGAGGGCAGGGTTCTTATCAATGGCATGGATGTATCACACGACCCGATAGCCGTACGGTCGCTTGTGGGATATGTTCCGGACAGCCCTTTCATTTACGGCAAGCTCACGGGACGTGAATTTCTGCGGTTTGTCGGCGGATTGTACCGGATGAGCGTTGAAGATGTCGAAAAACGGATCGACTGGCTGAGCGATATTTTCGAGATGCACGGCTGGATCGATCTGAGGACTGAGGAGTATTCGCATGGCATGAAACAGAAAGTCGTGATGTCCGCCGCGTTCATTCACCGTCCCGAGTTGATAATAGTCGACGAGCCGACTGTGGGGCTCGACCCGCCGAGCGCGCGGCTTCTCAAGGATATGCTGACCCTTATCCGGCAGAACGGAGCGACCGTGTTCATGTCGTCGCACGATCTTTCCGTTGTCCAGGAGCTGTGCGGACGGATGGCGATCATCCACAAGGGTTCCATTGCCGCCGAGGGAACACTCGATGATCTGAGATCGAAAGCGGAAATGGAAGGCGGTAATCTCGAAGAGCTGTTCCTGAAACTGACCGAAAAAACCACCAGGACAGCATACCTCGAGTAATAACAATCAGGGTGACGATCATGCAGGCTGTTCAGTTGCTGTTTTCCGTAAAAATGAAAGTACTCTCCTCGATTGTGTTTGATACCAGGAGAAGCGCGCTCATTCGGAACATATCCACGGGTATCGTTCTTCTCGTTCTCTCCTATGGCTCGTACCTTTTCTTTCACGGCCTTATTTTCAAATATGTGGTCAGTCTGGAAGAAATCGGGTATCTCCTCATTGACCGCCTGGTTTCCGTGGGTTTCATGGCTTTTTTCTTTATGCTCATTATATCGAGCTTTGTGACCGCGCTTGCATCGCTGTTCCGTTCCGCCGAGACGGAGTACCTTTTCAGCACACCCCTCTCGGAAAATGCGCTGCTGATGAGCAAATACCTTGACATTATCATATACAGCTCATGGGCCATACTGTTCATGGCTATTCCTATTCTTCATGCATATGCCCAGGCCCGCAAGTTCGGGGCATTCGAATATGTGCTGACCGGATTTCTGGTACTCGTCCCGTTTATCGTGTATGCGACAGCCGCCGGAACGATACTTGCCCTTCTGTCGATTCTGGCGTCAAAATATATACGTTTACGGCACCTTATTCTCCTCGGTATACTGTTTTTTACGGGATTCATGGTAATGGTCATAAGGTTTTCGCAATCCAATCAGCTCGCCATTCCTTTCACGGAAGATTATCGCGCTCTCAATCTGTTTCTGAACAATTTCCGTCTGAACGCTCATCCCTTTTCTCCTAATTTCTGGCTTATACAGAGTCTGCGCTCGCTCGTTCTGCATAATTACCGTGATTTTACGATCTATACTTCCGCGCTTGTTTCATCCGCGTTGTTTGCCGTGTCGGTTCTCCTGATAATGGGTGAGCATCTCTATTTTAAAACATGGCAGATTTCAAACGAGCGGTCATTCGCCGAAAAGAACAGAGCCGTCGCCGGCGCAGTGCGGAAGGAAGGATTTTTGTCCGGACCATCGCGGAGCCAGAGCCAGGCGCTCCTCCGGAAGGATATCATTCTTCTGCTCCGGGAACCGAGCCAATGGGCGCAGATACTGCTTCTCCTGGCGCTGATGGCGCTCTACCTGTTCAATCTCCGGCTTATCCCGGCCGATCTGAACAACGAGCGGTGGCATGCCATTCTGTCGGTCATGAATTTCGGATTCTGCGGATTCGTGCTCGCAACGCTGGCGGTACGGTTCGTGTTTCCGTCGATAAGCCTCGAGAGCAATTCGTTCTGGGTTCTGGGCTCGGCGCCGCTTTCGACCGCGACACTGTTCCGGGCAAAATCCGTTCCGGCTTTTGCCGCGTTTCTTTTCATTGCCGAACCGATTGCCCTTCTTTCCGGGGCTATTCTCAAGTTCGAGGGATGGTATTACCTGTTTACCGCAGCGGGCATCATGGTGATGAGCATCGGGCTGACCTGCATTTCGGTCGGGCTCGGAGCCGCATTTCCCGATTTTTCGGAGCGTAACCCGAGCAGAATCGCAACGAGTCCCGGCGGTATCCTGACTATCGTTCTGTCGCTCATATATATTGGTATGATGATGACGCTTCTTGCCGTTCCGCTCTATCGGTACACGGTTTTTCTGGTTTCGGGAGGAGAATACCCGGAGAAGGCGATTATCGTGTCGCTCGTTCTTGGGGTGATTCTCAATGCGGCTGCAATCGTGGTTCCTCTGAAAATCGGCGCCCGGATGCTTGCGAGGAGAGAATTCTGATGAGGATAAAATCTATCGTTATCGGTCTGTTTTTTCTTGGTCTCATGTGTTGTACCGCTTTCGCGCAGAATACCACCGGCCCGGTAAAGATCAAGATCAACCGTATCGTTTTCAACAAGGGTAGTTCCTATGCCCTTTATATTCCGAGCTTTGAATTTCACGCCCTCTTCCAGCAGGATTTCAATGTTCTGAGGAGCGCAATCTCCGCCGATTACGATTACCGGAGGCAGGACATGGGATTCGGCATGAGCCATGCATTTTACAAGTATGTCGTTGTGCCGGGCATTACAATAGAGGATAATCTCTACTTCCGCGAGGTTTTCACCGACTCTACGGGAATCTGGAACCGTGCCCAGTCGGTTATTCCGTTTCTTACCCATTCGCTTGACAAAAATTCCACAGTCGGAATGGAATTCAAGTTTCAGCGTGAATGGTCGCCGAACCGCCGCATGGGTACCCAGATAATACATGCCAACGACCGGTCGCTCAAGGTGTATTATCTCTTCCGCAAAACGGGAAAAACCAAGTATGATGACATGTTAGGTTACCTTTCATTTGAACGGTCATATACGTTGTTGAATGGTGATTTCAATTATCTGCTCCTTGAATTTCTGGCAAGACGGTCGGTTGAGATAAACAAATTTATCCGATATAAAAACATCCTCAGTTTCAGGGGAAATCTGACACCGCAGAAATCGCCTTTGTATTTTCTGGGCGGTCATTCAAATCTTATCGGATACGAAAATGACGAGTTCTGGGGAAGAAAGTCTTTATATTCCCAGAATCTTATCGAGGTGAAGCCGTTTCCCGATTTTCAATTTGCGGTGCATAAAGCGAAATTCAGGAGGATTTCCCTCCTCTGCCAGTTTGATTTCGGACAGGTTCGCGGCGCGCCGACATTCAAGGACCTGCGGAAACAGAGCACCGATGTCAAGAAGGGAATCGGTTTCGGTTTTGGAATAAATACCGATCTTCCGTATATGCCCGATACCGATCTTCATCTGTTGATCGCCCGGCCTGGTGACGACGCAAACCTGAAATTTTACGCCGGGTTCGGCGGATGGATTGATTGACATGACCGGAATTGTCATTCCGAATGATATGCAAATCATTGAATCTTATGATTTTCTTGACTTATTACGTGCAAATGCTTATCTTTGTTTGCGTTGTGTAATATCAGGTTTCGTTCGGTGAAGTTATAAAGCGCGCAAGAGACCATGATATTTATTCCGGGTGACAGAAGCGCCGTCATGCGGAACTGGTTTCGGTACCTTTAAAATCAAAACGGTCAACTATAGTACCTGTTCGATTGCAACCTGGGGTAAGATATACCATTCATGTGTAATTTTCTGAGGTCGGATTTGGAACAGTTCCGTCTCCTTTTTGTATGTACTGGAAATATGTGCCGCAGCCCCATGGCGGAAGGAATATTGAAAGAGCTCGTTCTGGACGAAATCGAAAACAATAACCGGGTGATTCCGATTGTAATCCAGTCCGCCGGAACATATGCCACCGAAGGGAATCCGGCTTCTCAGGATGCACGGGCTGTTGCGGCTGCCCACGGAATAAATATAGGATTTCACCGCGCAAAACAGGTTTCCGAAGAAATTGTCAGGAACGCCGACCTCATACTCACCATGGAAAAAAACCACACCGATTTCATTACCATGCGATGGCCGTTCTGCCAGTATGTCCATGAACTGAAATGTTTCGGGCTGAAAGGCGATGAACGCCCCGGTTTCTGCGAAATTATCGATCCTGTCGCCGGGGGGTATGAGATATATATGGCCGTTTTCGACGAACTATATGCGGAAATATCACGCGTTGCGCCATTGGTTTTTTCATGGGCGGAAAAAAAAGCGGGAACTGATTCCCGTAAAGAAAGTACCAAATAAAAACTCCGGTATTCAGATGTTACGTTTATTGATACACGATTTTTTATTCACATTCTGATACAGTAATGTGGCAGGAACATTTTTGATTTATTCGCGAGTCCCCGAGGAATACGGGTTTGAGTGGTGAAAGCAAGTGCGGATGCAATGTCCGGCGATCGACAATATCGGCTTATATAATCACCAAAAATGAAGAAAAAAATATCGGCCGTGCTATTGAAAGTGTCAGGTGGATGGACGAGATAATCGTTCTTGATTCTGGCAGCACCGATAACACGGTTGTTCTGGCGGAGAAGCTCGATGCCCATGTTTCATTTGCTCCATTCAATAATTTCGTCGAACAAAAAAACAGGGCAATCGACCTCTGTACGGGTGACTGGGTTTTTAATCTTGACGCGGATGAAGAAGTCACCGCAGAGTTACGGAAATCCATCGAGGATATAATCACCCGTGAAGAACGGCATGGCGATCCGATGGTATACCTTGTGCCGCGTAAAACCCTGTACCTGGGGCGATGGATCATGCACTGCGGGTGGTATCCCGGTTTCCGTGCCCGCCTTTCGAAGCGGGGATATGCGCGGTGGAAAGGCGAGGTTCTCCACGAGTGGCTCGATGCCGGGGAATCGAAAGGATACCTGAGGGGAGATTTGCTTCATCGTCCCTATAATGATCTCGGGGATCATCTGAGGACTATCGACCGATATTCATGCCTCTGGGCACAACGCGAAGCCGGATCGGGGCGAAGGACAGGATTATTCAGCATTCTGGCGCGGCCTGCGGGTAAGTTTGTAAAAATGTATATTCTCCGGGCCGGATTTCTCGATTCCGGTCCCGGTCTTATCGCTTCCCTGATGGGGGCATGGTATACATTCATGAAGTACGCCAGACTCTATGAGCTTTCTTCAAGGAATACCGAATGATCAAGCTCAAAGTCATACACATCGATACTCATGCGGAATGGCGTGGCGGACAGCGGCAGGCTCTCGAGCTCATCAAGCGCCTCGGCAGGCGCGGTATATATAATGTACTTGCCTGCAAACCCGGAAGCGAAATATCGAAACGCGCTCATGCGGAAGGCATTACTGTCGTCCATTTCCCGTTCAGGGGCGAATGGGATGTTGTATCGGCGTACCAGCTCCGGAATTATATCAGGAGCGAAAAGATTCACATCGCCCATGCACATACCTCGCATGGTCATGGTATAGCGATTCTGGCGTTGTGGAAAATGAAAGAATGCAAACTGGTTGTTTCACGGCGTGTTGACTTTCATCTTCACAGCTACTACAGTAAAAAGGTCAAATACGGCCCGGCAGTCGATAAAATTATCACCGTCTCCGATGCGGTGAGACGGATTCTCATCGAGGACGGGATAGATCCGAAGCGTGTGGTGACCATCCGGAGCGGATTTATCATCGAGGAATTCGCGGACACCGTTTCATCCAGGGATTTACGGGCGGAACTCGGGTTACCTTCCGATGCGGTGGTTACTGCGACTGTAGCGGCGCTGGCGCCTCATAAAGCACACTATGTACTTCTCAAGGCGGCACACAATGTCATCAGAAAGCACCCGGAAGCCGTGTTTCTCTTCGCCGGCGAAGGGGAGATGAAATCGTCGATAGAGAGGGATATTCACAGTCTCGGTTTACAGAGATCGGTTTTTCTCCTGGGATTTGTCAAGGATATCGTTTCAGTCTATAATGCCGCTGATATTTTTGCCATTTCATCCCGCGAAGAAGGCCTGTGTTCTTCCATATTTGACGCCATGTATTTTAATCTCCCCGTCGTTGCGACAAGCGCAGGCGGTATTCCGGAGATCGTTCAGGATGGAGTGAACGGTTATATCGTTCCGATAGACGATTACATGTCATTTGCCGAGCGTATAAATTATCTGATTGAAAATCCCGAGATAAGGGGGAAAATGGGAAGCCGGTCATCTTCCATACTGTTGAGGAATACCATTGAACATACCGTGAACAGTACGGTTGACGTATACCTGAATGTACTGAATGGTTCCTCGGAGTATATAGTTTGAGCAAACATACGGTGTTTCTGCTAATTCTGACAGTGACATTGAACCTGCGCGCCGTCAGTGCTGATGAGGATGGATCGCGATTCGACAAACCGCTCGACCGTGCGACATCAGAAATGCTCAATGTCCCGTTTGTCCCTGATTCGTCATCGGCTGAAACGGATACGCTTGAACTAAAAGCGTCAACTCACAAACCCGACAGTATCCAGACGGAAAAGAAAGAATTCTCCGTGGAAATGACGGACACCGTCACAGTCGTTTCGGGAACAGCGGGTAAAGTGGATACACCGAAATCGCTTCCGGTCGTGTATACGGAAGAAAATGAGCCGGAATCTCTCGATCTTGAAGGAAACAAATTAACCACTGACATTATCAGGCTGCACCCTGATGATAAATATATACCGCGCAGAATCGAAAACAGGGCGTGGAATGTCGGTGAACAGCTTACTTTTGAGCTTACATACAGTTTTTATACGGCGGGCGTTGCGACCATGTCAGTGACAGGAATCGAGCGTGTGAACGGAGGTATGTGTTATCACATCAAGACAACCGCCAATTCGAACGATTTTATTTCGAGTTTTTATAAAGTCAGGGATACCGTGGATTCATATATCGATACATTGGGAATTTTTTCCCGCAGAATAGAAAAGCGGCTGAGGGAAGGACGGTATAAATCCGATCGTTTTGTCGATTTTCATCATGACCGTCTTATCGCTCTCAGTACGCAGAAAAAATATGCTGTTACCGAAATTCCCCCGCATATTCAGGATATCCTGAGCGCTTTATATTACCTGCGGACATTCGATCTCGAAGTCGGGAAATCCGAGGAAGTGCTCGTATACGCCGATGGACAGGTTTATCCGCTGAAAGTGAATGTATATAAACGGGAGAAAATCACGGTTCCTGCCGGAACGTTCAACTGCCTGAAAATCGAACCGATCCTCCAGTCGGAAGGCATTTTTCGTCAGAAGGGCAAAATAATTGTCTGGCTGTCCGATGACATCTATAAAATCCCTGTTAAAATGTCGAGCAAGGTGATTATCGGCAGTATCGCATCTCAGCTCATTTCGTATAAAACCGGAGTTGTTCGATGAAGAACTGCTGTTCGATTGCCGTCGTTTGTATCTGCACTGCGGTTATATGTGCGCCGGGATGCGGAAACAGAGCGCTTTTGACATCTCCACCGGCTCAGCCGGTATCCGGGACAGTTGAAAATATCGATCCGTTCATTCTGGGCGATGAATATGCAAAGATAGCGCAGGATTCCTTTCCGGTATCGACAAAGAATCCGGATGAGGTCATCAAAGAAGCGATAACTCCGCAGAAGACGACAGCCGATAAAGCAAACGAATCGCGGACAGCAGATGTCCGCCGTGAAACTTCCGAGGTATCGAAGTCTGCTTCCGATATATTGGGATACCGGGTGCAGATTGGCATGTTCGGCGATCAGAAGGAAGCATATGCCTATGCGGAAAAAGCCCGCGCGAAAGTCGATGCAAAGGTATATGTCATATACGAAGCTCCATTTTTCAGGGTGAGAGTCGGTGATTTCAGCGAAAAGAGCGAAGCCGACAATTATGTTAAAATATTGAAAGGTCTGGGTTTTAATAATTCGTGGTGGATAAGAACAACTATAAATACACAATAAATACTTTAATGAAACGAAAGGAAAAATCCTTGAAAAGAAACGGTATCAACTTCTGTATTACACTTATAAGTGTTTTATCATTTCTCGGATGCTCATCCGCGTTTTACTCGTCAAAAAAAGCCATTCCCGAGGACACTCTAGTCGAGGAAGCCGTCCAGACTGAGGAAGCGGTTGCGCAGCCGACAAAATACCCGGATGAAGAGTCCGTTCTCGAAAAGGTGCTGGCGTATTACGATGATGCCCAGGCCGCGTATGAAGATGTTGATTTCGGTCTTGCCGAATCGAAGATTGACAGCGCTTTTGTACTTATAAGCAGTGTTGATATCGACAGTATCCAGGATGAAGACCTCGTGGGCCGTTTCAAAAACGCGGTTTTTTCGCTGGGAAAATCCCTCGGAACGATTCTGAGCGATTCCGAGAAAATATCCCAGGAGGATTATACTTCTTGGATCGAAGAACTTGAAAATATCGAGGACTTTAAATCCGGTCGGTGGACAGATGAGGAACTGAGAAAAATCGTGCTTAAAATATCCCTGAAAAGCGATATGCCGATCGAATATAACGAACAGGTAAAAAAAGCCATCTACTTTTTCCAGACAAACCGCCGAAAGGAGATGACAACCTGGCTCAGGAGGAGCGGCCGTTATCTTCCCCTCATCAGGCAGATACTCACCGAGGAAGGATTGCCGCAGGATATGGCATACCTGAGCATGATCGAGAGCGGATTCAATCCGAACGCTTATTCTCGGGCACGGTGCGTTGGTCTCTGGCAGTTTTTTTATGCAACCGGAAAACTATACGGCCTTGACCGGGACGAATGGGTCGACGAGCGGAAAGACCCGATTAAATCCACCAAAGCCGCCGCAAAGCACCTCAACGACCTCTACCAGTTATACAACGACTGGAATCTCACCATGGCGGCATATAATTGCGGCCCCGCGCGTATAACACGACAGTTCCAGCAGACTCCCGATATCAATTACTGGGAGATGAAGCTCCCGACCGAAACAAAAAGTTATGTTCCGTTTTTCATGGCGGCGCTCATTATTGCAAAGGAGCCCGAGCTTTTCGGTTTTGAAAAGATCGAATACGACCCCCCGCTTGAGTTCGATACCGTTGAGGTTCATCCCTATACGAATCTGAAAAGGATCGCCGAGCAGACCAGTGTCAGCCTTGAGGAATTACGGGATTTAAATGCCGAGCTGCGCCGTGACTACACTCCCGCGGGTAAAGAAATGTATCATCTGCGAATTCCCAAGGGAGCAAAAGAGACATTTCTCGCTGAATATGCCAAGATAGAACCTGAAAAATATGTTCCTCCGCGGGTTTCCGGTTATTCGGTCAGGCGAGGGGACACGCTGTCGGGTATTGCCCAGCGGTTCGGTGTGTCGGTGACGAGTCTCATGAACGCCAATAATCTCAGAAATGCACACCGGTTGTCGGTCGGACAGAGGCTTAAGATACCCGGAGGGAAAGAGGAGTATGTCGCTTCCGCCGTATCTGATAAATCGGACGATGTGGTTGTATCCAAAGAGAAGACGGACGTCTATGTTGTCCGTAAGGATGACAGTCTCGGCCTTGTGGCAACTAAATTCAAAACTTCCGTATCGGTCCTGCAGTCGCTCAATAAAATGGGAAAGAGCACGAAGATATATGTGGGACAGCGCCTGATTGTCCCCGGGTCCGGGTCATCGGGAGCGCTCGCCCAGAAGTCGGATTCATCACGCAGCACCGATGCTCCCGAACAGATTACCTATGTTATCCAGGAAGGCGATTCGCTCTATGATATCGCCAGAACATACAACGTCGATTATAAAGACTTGATACTATGGAATAAAATCAAAGACCACAGGAAGATTCAACCGGGCCAGTCGATCATTATCAAGAAAACAAAAGGCTGATGATTGTGGTTGATCTGACAGTATCATCCGGCGATTCATCGATACCCGGCAGAAGAATTACCGGCAGCAACGATCTCATTTCATATAAGGGAGACTTTCTTGTGAAGTACCTATTCCGATTTATTATTACCCTTGTCGCAATCATCGGTGCAGCTGCATTGTCATGGAGTGAACCGTTCAATATCGATCGTATCGAAAAAATCAGCACCGGACTCGGCGCAAACGATCTCGGAGATATCGCATGGAACGGCACATCGCTCTGGATCACCGGCTCCGGAACCCTGACCAATCTTGTGGGCGAAGGTTATCATGTCACCGACTGGATTTCCTACGATTCCATGCCCGGTTTCGGGAAAGCGACTATCTCATCGTTCTTTGCTTCGGGAGACACACTCATCACCGCGTGGATTTATAGCGATAACCGCAGCGGAGATGTCTATCCAACAGGTGACGGATATTCGATCTCGACCGACCATGGACAGACATGGAAACATATCCCCGTAACCGATCTGTTCCCCGACAGAGCGGGTTATAAATACCCCGGAACCTATACCATGACCTATGATTTCGCTCTTTCCGGCAGAACGCTCTGGTGCGCGACGACATGGGGATATCTCCTCAAAACCACCGATCTCGGCAATACATGGACGCAGGTTCTGCCCGATACGACCGGATTCGATTACCTGAATGTCAATCATCACGGATACTGTGTCGAAGCGTACGGCGATACATTATGGGTCGGAACATTCATGGGAATAAACTCCAGCTTTGACGGCGGAAAAACGTGGAAGAATTATTCATGGCCCGCCGACGACTCCGGGAATCCGCAGGATCAATGGCCCGGCAACTGGGTCTACACGGTCGAGCACAAGGTAGTGGACGGCAAGACCCACATATGGGCCGGCTGTGATAAGGAAATGATGAATACCGGCCTCGGTGTTTATGGTATCTGCCATACCGATGACAACGGTGCGACATGGGAATACAAATCCACTATTTATAATTCGTGGAATTTCGCTTTCGGGCACGAGGGAGCGAACGATCCCGCAGTAAGCGACAGGACCGTTCTGGCGGCTTCCGATTCCGGGCTCGTGATTTCGTACGATCTCGGGGATACATGGAAAATCGTCGATATCGTCGAATCGGCGTCCAAAAAGTGGGCCCACGGAAAACAGATATTCTCTGTGCTCGTGGTGGGTGATACCCTGTGGGTGACTGGCTCGGATGGCATCGCCCGCTCTCATGACTGGGGGAAAAACTGGGAGATATTCCAGGGCGTGACCCGCGTCAAAGCTCTCGATAACAATAAGATAGAAAATATCGGTATTTCATCGCGCTTCGACAATGTGGAAACCTATGCATACCCCAATCCGTTCTCTCCGAAACGGCGCGACATCAGTTATTCGCTGACGAAGATTCATTATTCGCTTGTCGAACAGTCGGATATCACTGTCAGAATCTACGACTATCAGGGCCGTATCATACGGACGCTTGTGGACGGTGAGGGCCGCGCCGGCGGTCTTTCGCACGACGAGGTCTGGGATGGAAAAGACAGCGACATGCATGTCGTTCCCAATGGTGTGTATTTTTATCTAATCAAAACAGACAAAGGGGATTCAGCACGTGGTAAAATCATGGTTCTCGACTGAGCGCGGAATAATAAAATTTATTGTCGCCATGTCAGTTACAGTTATTGCGTTATCCGGAGCCGCATATCCGGACGATTACCGTCCGTGGGCCGGTGAATTCATGCGTATGGGTGTCGGGTCGCGGGCTATGGGAATGGGGAATGCCTATACAGCGGTTGAGGGAGATGTGTACAGCGCATATTACAATCCCGCGGGCCTTTCGACCATGAACAACAGGCAGATGGCGATATCGTTCCGGTATCTCAGCATGGACCGTCATTTCAAGGATATCGCGTTCGGCAGTAAAATCGGTCCCGATGCGAGTTTTGCGTTTTCATGGATAAATGCTGGCACTGAGGACGTCGTGGGCCGTGATCTCAACGGCAACCCGACCGGTTCACTCTCCGATAGCCGTAATGCTTTCGCAATTACCTTTTCAAAAAATCTCAATCAGTTCGTATCGATCGGTATCAATGCGAAAATGGCGTACTGGAAGCTTGATGACGATGATGCCAAGGCGTTCGGATTCGATCTCGGCGTTATGGTGCGGCCATTCAAGAACTTTACCGCTTCCTTTGTCACCCGCGATGTGAACAGCAGATTCACGTGGAACAGCAACCGCTGGAAAGAGACCATAGGCTCGGTCGATGGCCAGCCGCTTGAAAAAGAGGACCGGTTTCCCCACTACAATACGTTCGGTGTCGCGTACCAGTTATTTCGTGAAAAACTGCTCCTCGCTTCGACGCTCGAATTAGTCGAGGGAAATCCTTTCGGACTCGATCTCGGCGCGGCTTACAAATATAACGATACGTTCACTCTGCGGGCCGGGCTGTATAATTATACCTCATCGGATGAACTCGATACCGGAGCTTTGACCGCGGGATTCACTGTCCGTGTAACGGGTTCCATCAGCCTCGATTATGCCTATTCATCCGATCCGCTCGAAAACGACAGTATTCATTGTTTTTCACTAGTAATGACCTATGGAGTTGAGTAAGTGAACAAGAAAAGACTTTATGCAGCGGTTATCCTGATCGTCTGCTCGATGACCGGAACCGTATTTCCCCAGAGCATGGTGAGTGAAACGGGGAAGACGGGGATGTCGTTCCTTTCGATCTCACCGTCCTCACAGGCTGCATCCCTCGGAGGTGTGGCATCGGCTTATTATACCGGCGCATCGTCCATCTGGTCTAATCCGGCGCTTCTGGCCTTGCAGAAAGGGCGCACGGCTCAGTTCTCGCACACGGAATGGATCGAAGGAATCAGACAGGAATTTGCGGCGTTCTCCACGAATGCGGGCCTGGGCAGTCTCGGTTTCGCGATGCAGCTTTTCGATTCGGGCGATATCGACCTGCAGGGGAACATACCGTCCGATGAACCACTCGGCACGTACAGCATCAAGAATGTCGCTGTCTCTATCGCTTATGCACGGGAGTTCAAGGACATTCTCATCGCCGGTATAACTTACAAAAAGCTTTTTGAGAAAATTACCGACGAAACCGCGGGGGGATATGCATTCGATGGCGGCATCCGGGTGAAAACACCGTTGAAAGGGATTGCTCTTTCCGCTGTGGGCCGTAACTACGGTCAGATGGGAAAACTGAAAAGCGAGCGCACGAAGCTGCCGTCCGATGTGGCTGTCGGTTGTCTTTACAGCGGGATTCTCCCCGGAATCGAGCGGCCCTATAATGCGCTTGCCGATGTCGTGTTCCCCCGATACGGTGACAACGGATTACGGGTCGGCGCGGAAGTCGTTCCGGTCGACCGCTTTTTCTGCAGGCTCGGCTACCGGACCGACAGCGATATTGAAGATGTGACTCTCGGTGTCGGGGTGAATCTTGAGAAGTTCAACGCCGACATGTCCTATACGCATATGCAGGAGGGATTTGACAGCGTGCTGCGTTTTACCCTTTCGATAACAGGATTTTGATCCCGATATGGACAACATAGCGAAAAAAGTGCTCGAAACCATCGATGCCGATTACGCCGAAATACGTCTCGAACAGTCCGAAACCACGGGATTGAGGTACATCGGCCCGGAGCTCGAAGAAATCGGAACGACGTTTGTTCTGGGCGGATGTATACGTGTCTGTATAAAAGGCGGATGGGGATTTTCTTCGTTCACTGACATCGGACAGGCGCTGGAGAGCGGCGCGAAAGCCTGTGAGCTTGCCCGTCTGGCGAGCGGCGACGGTACGAACCTCGCACCGGTCAGTCCAGTGGTAGCACATCGTCACTGGGCATCCGGAACCGATCCTTCGACCATTTCGCTCGAAGAAAAACGGGACCTTCTGAAATCGTACAATGACCGTTTACTCTCCGCCGAAGGAATAGTTACCGCGTATTCACGGTACAGGGACATCAGACGGACGATCTGGCTGTACACGAGCGAGGGGACCCGGATTACGAGAGAAGAAGTCTATACGGGCGTCGGCGTCCGGGCTGTTGCAAAGGATGGCGCCAATGTCCAGCAGGGGATGCATTCGTTCGGTGACCAGCGGGGCTATGAAACCGTCCTGAACCGCGAGGAAGAGGTCGAGCATATAATAAAAATAACCCGTGATCTCATCAGGGCGCCCAAGGTGCAGGGAGGTCTCTATCCGGTCATCCTCAATCCGCAGCTTGCGGGTGTTTTCGCCCATGAGGCGTTCGGGCATCTCAGCGAAGCCGATTTCGTTTACGAGAATCCGCAGGCCCGGGAAATGATGAAGCTCGGAAGGAGATTCGGCCCTGATTTCCTCAATATACTCGATGACGGTTCGATCTGCGGCGAAAACGGGTATGTCCCCTGGGACGACGAGGGTGTTCCGGGACAGCGGACTTCTCTCATCAGGGATGGTGTTCTGGTTGGCCGCCTCCATTCCCGCGAGACAGCGGGGCGGATGGAAGAAACGCCGACAGGAAACGCACGCGCCCTCGATTCCTCGTTCCGTCCGATTGTCCGCATGACGACGACGTTTATCGACAGGGGAGAGACACCACTCGATTCCATGATTTCGGAAATAAAGGACGGCATTTACGCCTGCGACTTTCTCGGTGGCATGACCGATCTCGAACGGTTCACTTTCAGCTCGGCTTACGCATATAAGATCGAAAACGGGAAAATCACGTCTCCCCTGCGGGATGTGATTCTTTCCGGCAATGTTTTCGAAACACTCCACAATATCACCATGATCGGGGATGACCTGCGGCTTTATGGCGGTCTCGGGGGATGCGGAAAAGGCGGCCAGAGCCCGCTGCCAACATCCGAAGGCTCACCACATATCTGCATTAAAAACGTTCTGGCAGGATAATACACATGATTGACAGGATTCTTGACAAGGCGAAACACGCAGTTGATTTTGCCGAAGTGTACTGTTTTGAGAGTTTCGAGACGGAGGTTTCGTTCGAGTCCGGTAAACTTAAAAACGTCGAATATAAAAATCTATCCGGTGTGGGGCTTCGCGTCATCCATAACGGCGCCATCGGTTTTTCGTCGTCCACCGATCCGAACCGTTTTGACGACATGGTGGAATACGCCAGAGAAAGCGCGAAATTCGGCAAAAAAGTCGATTTTGAATTCCCCGGCAAATCCGGATTTCAGCCGGTCGCCACTTTTGATTCCGCGGTCGAAGAGTTCACATCCGCTGAGGCTGTTGAAGAAGGGAAACGTGCCGTTTCCGCGCTCCGGGAGCTGGTTCCCAAAGGTCTGACCGATGTGGACATTTCGGCTTCGCACGGCACCGTTCGTCTTGCAAACACTTCCGGGCTCGATGTGTCATACCGTGTCACCGATTTCAGCCATTCCATCGTCTCGGTTATCGTGGACGGCGACTCGATACTCTGGATCGGCGATGGCGGTAATTACGGGAATCTCACCGTACGAACGGACGATTATGTCAGGAAGATTGCCGACCTCGCAAAAAAGGCAAGAAAGAAAGCACCGCATACCGCGGGAAACCTGCCGGTCATTTTTGTTGCCGAGGAACTCCACAATCTGCTGGAGTCGATTGAAATGGGTATCGACGGCAAACGGCTTGTCAAGGGCGACAGTCCGCTCATCGGACGTGAAGGAGAGCGGGTGCTCGGCACAGTGACACTCGTCGATGACCCGTTAATCGACTTTGCGACGGGCAGCCGGCCGTTCGATGATGAGGGTGTGACCTCACGGAAAAACGTGCTATTTGAGAATGGCGTCTTCCGGTCGTTTCTCTTCGATATCGATACCGCCGCAAAAGCCGGACGTACAACGACAGCGAGCGCGGAACGTGACGCGCTCTCGATGCCGTCGATAGAATCGTCGAATATCGTCATGTCTCCCGGAACATCCTCGCTCGAAAAAATGATAGGCGATCTCGATGAAGGTGTCGTTGTATACGGAGTACTCGGGGGCGGCCAGTCGAATCTGCTTGCCGGAGATTTTGCCCTCAATATCATGCTCGGTTTTTTAATCCGAAAAGGGGAGTTTGCCGGTCGCCTGACGGATACCATGATTTCCGGTAACGTTTACAAATCGTTCGATACTCTGGCTGCGGCAGGTTCCGAAATAAAGTCGGTCGGTTCACAGTATCATGTGCCCGATGTACTGTTCTCCAATCTTTCCATTTCAAGCAGGTGACATGCTTTACCGACGAATAATAATCAAACCGGAGGACGGGTATTTCCAGGATATATCTGATGTCAGGCCGCAGCATCGGGATAACTATCTTCTCCACATTCTGCTTTTTCTGGCAACCGTTCTGACAACAACAGGCGTCGGGGCGATAATGTCCGGGCACAATCCCTTTACGGGCATTAAAGGATTTATGAGCGGTTTCCCGTTTTCTCTCACACTGCTGTGCATTCTCGGCGTCCATGAATTCGCGCATTATTTTACCGCGCGATTCTGGGACATTACGGTTACGCTTCCGTATTTTCTGCCTGCGCCATTTATACCGATAGGCACGTTCGGAGCTGTGATAAAGATGAAATCGTCCATACCAACCAGAAGGGCGCTGATCGATGTCGGCGCCGCCGGGCCGATCGCCGGATTTATCGTCGCGGTCGCGGCATGTATCATTGGTTTGCAGTGGTCGGAAGTCACCACCATCCCGACAGCACCTCTGGAAAGCTCGCTGATGCTGGGCGATTCCCTGATATTCAAGTTTTTCCAGTATATGCTCTTCGGCAGTTTGCCGGAAAATGCCACCGTATACCTTCACCCCGTGGCATATGCGGGATGGCTGGGTCTTTTTGTCACAGCGCTCAATCTCATACCGCTTGGTCAGCTCGACGGCGGACATGTGCTGTTCGCAATCTCCCCCCGCATTCACGAGCTCATGAGAAAGATACGAATACCGCTTCTGCTTCTCATGGGTCTGATATTCTGGCAGGGCTGGTATGTCTGGGCGCTCCTGTCGCTGTTTTTCGGACGTAATCATCCGTATCCGAATCACATGGAAACCTCGATAGGACCCGTAAGGACTTTTCTCGCGGTGCTTTCGCTTGTCATATTTGTTCTCTGTATCACACCGACTCCGGTGAAGGTGGGATAATCATGAGGCAGGGGAAAAAAAGAAGCCCGTGGAGCGTCGCAGTCGGATACTTCGGGATAACCGTTCTGCTTGTTGTCGTGATGGCCTGCAATAATCCCTTCAAGACAAGAGACCCGGAAGTAAATCCGAATCCGGGCGGTGTGGCTATTCAACCCGCGAATTCCGCCGAAAACGTTCTCTATAATATGAAGGTGTCTTTCGAAAACCTCAGTGTCCAGGATTACCTCGATACATTCAGCGAAGATTTTGTATTTGTTCCCGATCCCGAGGATTCGCTCGAATATGAGAATGAATTCAGGTCTTCGTGGAATAAACAGAAAGAGCGCGATTTCATGAACAACATCTCTCTTTCGATACAATCGGACACGCTTACGGTGAATTATGTGACGTTCGTGACAGCAAACTATGAATACAAACCCGGTCAGGACATGTATGAATATAACTATGTGCTCGAAGTTGTCGATCACGGCAAGAAGAACGAGTTAACCATCCGCGGCAGAGCATGGATTTATCTGAAGGAATACCCGGACGGGAAATGGTATATCTATCGCTGGATCGACCATAAAGTTCAGGCGACGATGCTGACATGGGGTGTTTTACGGGCGCTTTATCTATAACTGTTTTTTGTGGGACATCGGTTTTCACTTCACGTTCCGTAAACATGAACGGTCACTATTTTTCTTGCGTCCGGGCGCTTTTTTCAATACCTTTAACCGACAGACGATACTTTACATGTATGAGGATTTTACCATGACTTTCAAGTACTCTCCGGTACGGCCATATATATGGTTATTGACCACACTCGTTGTCTCGTTCCTTATCGGGTCGTGCATATTTTCTCCCAAGGAAGGCAAGGAAGACAATCCTGTCGACAACGGGGCATTCGAGGACCCTGTCACACCGCAGAAGGTTATCGAAAATCTCAAGGTATCGTTCAGCCATCTTGAAGTCGACTGGTATGAAAAATGCCTCCATGAGAACTTTTTCTGGGAAAGCCCGTCGAAAACCGACGAACTCGATGTCCGGTGGTCCAGAAGCGAAGAGCTGCATGTCATCGACAGGCTGATGCAGGATTGCACCGCTTTCATTTTTTCAGCACATGAAATATCGAGCTACGAAGAATGGGGAAGTAACATGGATCCGCTTCCCGATGGCGCGATAGTATCGGAAGATCACCCCAACGAAATCTGGTACGTTTATAACTATACCATTGACATGGATATTTTTACCCGGACATACGGGGATTTCAAGGTTCATCAGGATATGCAGTTTAAAATGGTCAAAGATCCGGATACGAAACTCTATTCTGTCATTCGGTGGATTGACATTACCCCCGAGTAAGGGAGTGGTTTTTTGGCCGAAAAGGAAACAAGCAGGAAAGCGCTTCTTCTTACTGTTATTTTTCCCCTTGCCGCTCTTATTTCACTGATTATCGCTACATATGCGTGGTACAGGGTACTGAAGCCCGAAAAAATACCACAACCGGTGATCATCCAGTCCAAAGTTACTCCAGAGGCTTTCTCGGCGGGACTCGAGGGAAATCTTGTCGCCGTTCTTTCCGCTCAGGGTATCGACAGGAAGGATATCAAGCGGAAAGACGCCGATATGGCAAAAGACGGTGTCCGAGCCATCTACACGGTCAAAGTCCCGGAAAATATCTCGCTGACTCTCCTCAATCTTAAGATTACCATGTTGACCCGGAACATGGGAGGCAGCGTTTTTCAGGGACTTGAAGGGTCGAACGGCGCTACGCTTACCATTACCCTCGGTTCGGGGAAAACCCCGACAGATATTGTCATATTGAAAAAATCGCCCGGCATCGAGCTGCGCCAGGCGAAGATGGCAATCATTATCGATGATCTCGGAATCAGGAATATCGATTCGGCGCGGAGATTCTGCGCACTCCAGCAGATCGTCACGCTGTCGGTTCTGCCGTTTCAGCCGCACACATCACAGGTAGTCGACTTAGCCCGCGAATCCGGAAATCCGTACATCCTCCACATGCCGATGGAACCCCAGTCATCCGAGGCAAATCCCGGCGAGGGTGCCATCCGTGTCGGCGATACGAAACAGGTCATGGTGGAAAAGCTCACAAAGGCATTCAGAAGCGTCCGCGGCGCGGAAGGTATGAACAATCATATGGGTTCAAAAGCTACCGAAAGCCTTCGAACCATGGAAATTGTCATGGAGTTTCTGTCGTCCAACAACTATTTTTTCATCGACTCCAGAACATCGCTTAACACGGTCGGATATTCACTCTCGCACAAAGCCGGAGTGAAGTCCGCGATAATCGATGGCTATCTCGATGTTGCCGATAATCAGGCCGCCATCGAAAAAAAGCTCGATAATCTCGCTGCACATGCGCTTGACACCGGTTCCTCGGTAGTCATCGGGCACGATAAACCGAATACGCTGGCGGTGATAGAACGTAAACTCCCCGAACTGGAGAAAAAGGGAATAACGTTTGTGAAAATTACCGATCTGTTACGGTAAAACACCCGAGCAGGCCGATAATTACACAGTTGCATAATGAGCATTACACACCTGCTGTATTTCTTTTACCACTTTTCATAACTCACAATATTATCAAGTGGATGCCGCTTTTTCTCTGGCGCGCTGACCGCGGCATGGCCGAGGGCCAGCATTCCCACGACACGAACATCTTTTTCGGGTATTCCGAGGCATTTTTTGACGCTGTCTTCATAAAAGGCGCCGAGCCAGCATGTTCCCAGCCCGATATCGTGCGCGACGAGAGCCATATTTTCCATCGCGATGGCGACATTTAACGAATAACCGTACTGTCCGCAGGACATGATATAGTACGTATTAGTTCCGCAACATACAATTATTACAGGCGCTTCTCCAACAAATGCCTGGCCCTTTGCCGCCTCCATCAGACAGCGACGTTTTGTCGCATCACGTACGATGATGAACCGCCAGTTCTGGAGATTCTTTGCAGATTGTGAGAAACGGGCGGCTTCGAGAATAGCAGCGATGTCGCGTTCATCAACAGGCTTCGACAGATATTTTCGGACACTGAACCGTCCCTTGATCGCATCGAGAACTGTCATGGTTTTTCTCCTTGATTAAGCATTTGATATATCTATACAGCATATGATGTATTTTGGCGCGGATACTGTTGTTTATGTCGATACGGAGCCATGTTACCTGTCGGATATATTAAACTTGTTCGATATCAGGCTTGAACGTATATTATATACCACCATGAAAAAAACAGGAAGATGAAAATGAATATTTTTCACCGTTATGTTATCCGCGAACATCTTGCCCCGTTCTTTTTTGCTTTCAGCCTGATCATGTTTGTTCTGATTCTCAAACAGATGCTCGAATTAATGGATATGGTCATATCGAAGAATGTCAATATTCTTATCATGCTGAAACTGTTTTGGTTCAATCTTGCATGGATGATCGCGCTCGTCGTGCCGATGAGTGTACTCGTCGCAACTGTCATGGCATTCGGAAGAATGGCCGCCGACCGTGAAATCACCGCCATGAAAGCGGCGGGAATATCGATGTGGAACCTGTCTTTTCCGATTATCGGGCTTTCGATTATCATTACCATGTTCATGATATGGTTCAATAACAGAATCCTCCCCGACTATAATTACCGCGCCCGGAATCTCAATCTTGCAATTGCTTTCAAAAAACCCATGTTCACGCTGATAAACCGTGAGGGTCAGTTTATCACCGATCTGCCGAATCTTACCTTGCATGTCGATAAAATCGACTACCTTTCGGGTGAAATGACGGGGATAACGCTCTTCAAACGCAATGATGACGGGGGCCAGACGACAATCTGCGCACATACCGGCCGTTTTTTCTCACAGCAGGAGGAAGGACGTCTGACTCTCGCGCTCAAGAATGGTGAGTTACACCAGATGGACGATAAAAATTCCGAGCGATATGTCCGGGGGATCTTTTCACGGTTCAACTATAATGTCAACTTCGATTCGAACCTTTCGACCAGTCAGATGGCCACAAAAAACGACCGGACAATGACCTCGGACGAGATGCGGTATGAAATTAAAAAACACGAACAGATCATTGCGCATTTTCAGGAGCGGATAAACAGCTTACCCGATGATTCTCCCGCTTCGAAAAACAAAAAAAATGATTTCAACGCCGAAATATGGAGAAACAAATCGAAAATCAGTAAATACCTCGTTGAAATCCATAAAAAGAATTCGATTCCCTTTGCCGCGATTATCTTTGTCCTGGTCGGGGCTCCGCTCGGAATGCTTGTGAGACGGTCGGGCGCATCGATCGGTATCGGGATGTCCATCGGGTTTTTCATGATTTATTACCTGTTTCTTATCGGCGGCGAAAGCGCGGGGGACAGAATGCTCATCGCGCCTTGGCTCGCCATGTGGGCGCCGAACTTCGTTCTGGGCATACTGGGAATCGGGCTTTTTATCCATGCAACGCGGAGATAGATGTGAAGAAAATTTCCAGATATGTTCTCAGGGAATTCGTTTCCATTCTTCTCTACAGTATTCTTGCATTTATCGCAATTTATATTCTTGTGGATACGGTTGAAAATATCGACAAGTTCATCGACAGCAAACTGGAATTGAAGTATATCGCTTTATACTATACCTTTTATCTTCCCTATATCGTTGTCCTCACCTTACCTGTCGCCATGCTTCTGGCAACCATGTTCAGCCTCGGACGGCTTGTCGGCGACAATGAAATCACCGCGATGAAAGCCTCGGGAATAAGCCTTTACCGAATATTGTTTCCCTTGTATGTGTTTTCTTTTTTCATCGGCCTCATGGTCATGTTTTTATCGGAGGTTGTTGTTCCCAGAACCAATCTTTTCCGGGAGGATATCAAGGACCTTTCGCGAATCGAGCGGGGAGATCGTGAAGCATATTTTTCCTTTTCCTTTTCAAAAAACCGCGAAATGGACCGTCAGAACATTTTTCTGACCAACGGGGACGGCCGGATAATCTATGCGCGGTTATACCGTTCGAAGGCATTGAAAGCCGAAAAGGTCTGCATCATGGAACCGGAAGAATATACTTCGGGAAAACAGTCGCCTCCCGCTCAGATATATGATGGTTTCAGAAGCAGGATCGATGCCGATTCACTGAAATACGCCGATGGTATCTGGATTCTGTATCATGTCCGGGAACACATATTCGGTGAGGATGGGGAAAAGCTGATTCAGCATGACATTCTGCCGGCTTCCTTTATCTCGCTCAAACCTTCGGATTTTGCAAGCATCGATACCAAACCCGAGGAAATGAATTATTTTGAGCTCGCGCAGTACATACGGGATGTCAGGCTGAAGGGCAGCGATGCATCCGAGTGGCTTGTCGATCTTTACATGAAGATATCGTTCCCGTTCGTTTCCCTCATCATTGTATTTTTCGGGGCGCCGCTCGCAACCGGTTCGTCCCTGAGAGGGAAAACAGCGTCATTTGGTATAGGGCTCATCATCTGTTTCGTGTATTATGTCCTCATCAACGCGTTCCAGATACTGGGCAGAAACGGGAAAATCGATCCGGACATGGCGGCATGGCTTCCCAACGGTTTATTTTTTATCGTTGGGGGCATCATGCATATAAAAGCCAGCAAGTAGCTCTATTCACTGAATTTTGTGTATGGCGTATTTTTTCAGCTTGCGATAGAGTGTCGAGCGGTTAATTCCCAGAATCTTCGCAACCGTTTTATACTGCCATCCGTGTGATTCGAGCGCAGTTATAATGTGTTCCTTTTCAAGCTCGCTCAGGGTTTTCTGATTTCCAAGCTTTTTCAGCGGCTGCCATGTGAATCTTTTCAGGCCTTTCTCCAGCTGCGAAAGTTGTTTTGATGTAATAACGACACATGTCGCCGAATGCGATAAATCCCGTACAGCACCGACCATGTCTTCCAACGTTTCAGATACGTTGTCTTCATGCTTTATGGGCGTGATCACCGCCGGATTATCCCGAATACACTGTATTAAAGTATCGAGCGATGTGTCACCGGACAGTTTACATCCGGCCCGTTCCAGCGTTTCAGAAAGAACGGATGTCATTTCATTTTCGGTGATAACCAGGAAAATATGCAGATTCCCGTTACTTTGCTGCATTGGCTCTACTCCCGGACAGTTATAATACTACTGTCGATGCGCCCGATGAGGGTTTTACCGCAAAAATAATCTCCCTGAAATTGTCTGCATTACGGAGTTCCGGGTGAGTTTTACGAATATACCCGTCGTAATATTCTTTCCGTATTCCACCGATAACCTGCTCGATGCTGTCATCACGGACAAGCGCGACAGCGCATCCTCCAAAACCCGCCCCGGTCAGCCGTGCGCCCGAAGCTCCGAAGCTGCGCATGACCGAGACCAGCGTGTTCAGTTCCGGAGTGGAAATACCGTACAGCGTGTCGCAGCTCGTATGAGAGTCGTTCATGAGGGAACCGAATGTTTCCGTGTCATTCTCCATGAGTGCTTTGCACGTCTTTTCAACCCGTTCCGCTTCGGAGAAGACATGAAGAGCCCTCTGCTGTATGAGAAAACCATCCGGGGGGACAGGCATGGGTATGCCATTCCGTGTCATCAGATATCTCTGTGTTATCGATTCAGGCTGCTCCTCAATAATTTTGGCAATATCTTCCAGTGAATATGAATCACGGTCAAATATTGATTTTACAAAGGATTCAGTAATATCAGCGCATTTCCCGGGGAGATCACCGAGCCGCTGCAGCGGAATTTCGAGCGCCAGTATTGTATTGAGAAGCGCAGTCGCAAGGCGGCATTCGGCGGGTCGGCGATTATAGAGGAGAAGTGCGTTTTCGGTCTTTGCCGCCCTGATAAGCGAATGGGCGACAACGATGGAATGATCGGCGGGAAAAGGAACATGCGCGTATCTGAGGGGGAAGAAATCAATTTTAACCGCATGGTCTTTGCAGCCCAGAAGGCAGATAGCCTGATCCATGCCGCCGCCCTGGGTTCCCACATAATGCTCGCCTTCAGCCATGAGCTCGGCCAGCTCGAGTATATCGACATTCAGATTGTTCGCGGCAAGGATCGAAAGGGCAGAGGCGATGACGAGAGCAGAGGAGGAGGAAAGCCCGGCGGAACCGGGAATCGAGCCGGAAAAAAGCACATCCGCGCCCGTAAGACTGCCGCCGGAAAAATCGGCGAGCGCCTGGGACGCGGCTCTGACATAATTGGACCAGTGGCCATTCCGGGCCGGCGGTATCGATGATGACAGGATAAAAGATGATTCATCGTAACGTGAATCGGTGTTCCTGATGTTCATGGTATGATCGCGCCGTGGTGATCCCGCGGCGGTTATGTAATAGGGAATTGAAATCGGAAGCACCGGGAAACCGTTATAATCGGTATGTTCTCCGATGAGATTGACTCTTCCGGGAACCTGTATGAAAAAGGAAGGGGATTTCCCGAATGTGTTGTAAAATTCACGGATTACCGGAGCTTCGATCACAGGTTTTCCTCCTGCTGTTGTGTGAAACGTGGTTATTTTTCTTCTGCAGGGCTGTCGCTGAAAATTTTATCAACCGTTGAGAGGTCTTCCGGTGTGCCAACATCTTTCCAGTATCCCGTGAGGACGTAACCTCTCAGTAAATGGCCGTCATCTCTCAGCATGCCGAAAATATCGGTCAGTTCGTATTCACCGCGGGGAG
>JAJFUH010000010.1 GCA_021372535.1 bacterium | reverse complement strand
TGTCATGCACAGTCAGGCGGACATTAGCAGACTCATGCAGCTCGTACCCGATAACCGTCGAGGGATTGAACGGGTTCGGTGCGTTCTGTCGAAGGGTGAAGACCTGTGGAGTCTCCGCGGCAGTGTCTTCTTCGGTCACCGAGGAGGGGATTGAAAAAGGTAGTGTCTTTGATATACTGTGAGCAATTTCTTTGAACAATTTTATATCAACTTCATGGGGAGCGTACTGATAGATGTGCACAGCATAATTCCTGTAAGCTGAAATCCCCGACAGAATATTCTTGCTCAGATAGGTATAATCGTTCCTGTTTTCCCAGTGCACAATCAGGCTGTCGATGGATGACTCTTCCATCATCGTGAAAACGAGCGGATGATCACCCAACGCTTCCGGTGCCGGTACATATGATGTACGGATCGCAGCCGCTGATTGTGCCGATTCCTCGCTGTTCAACTCGGCGATATCGATACCGATTACAATACTGTCAGGATTTGTGTATTCTGTTCTTTTTCCTGCAACGAATGTTTCATCGTCGACAAGCCACTTTGAATCGACCGATGCTGACAGCGAATACCCTTTCATATTTTCTGAAGTGACGGCATCATGGATAAACCGGTCATATTTTTCATCGGATATTCTTGTTTTCTGAGCGTTTTGTTCTGCAGATATAATTTCAGGGCTCAGGTTTGTATTGATTTTTTTCAGCATTTTCCGGGCTATCGGTTCAAGCATATTCCACATTTCAGGGTGCAGTGAACCTAAACAAACACGACCGCCGACATTATTGCGGACGAAAATAATCGATCCCCCGGTAATCCATGACATGTCGCCAATGATGGAATCGCCGAAGAACCCGAATTCATAATAACCGGCAAAACTTTTTGAAAGGCCATCCATTCCTTTCAATGCATTCGGTATAGAATCAAAAAGATAAATTTCAGTCCATAAATCTACTTTTGATTTTTCAACATGATCCCAGCTTTGCCTGTAAGCAGCCCAGTCGAAAAGGTCATCTTGATACCGAAGTGTAAAACCTTCAAGCTCAGACTCAGAAAAAAGGAAAGGTGAAAAATTATAATTTTGAACCTGGCAAAATACTGTGGAAGAAAGAAATAAATATGATGCGATCGATAAACATAATGCGAAAGAATATTTCCTGCAATCTTCTCGTGTAATATTCATGATCTTTTCACTTTTTAAATTACAAGGATTTTAAATATGCAAACAATGCAGATTCACGGTTTAAATATAGGAAATTTATGCCAATAAAACAGGATATCAAAAATAACCGCATTATGCGGTATATACCTGTTTCCCCTGTGTTGTTTTACTTGAAATACATTATTGATTAAAAAACTATTGAAGAAAAAGAAATCACCGCTTCCGTCCGGCAGTGGACAGTTCCTGTACAATAGCGGACGGTTGGTTGTAAGAAAAGGGAGGTGAAAGGGACAGGGCGCTTACAGGAAAGTTGCATTTTAACAGGTATTTTAAAAAAAACCGGGGATTGTAAGAACAATATAAGTATTGTACTGGCGGCCCCCAAAAATCCATGATGAATTGTATTGTAATACATTGATTATAAATAGAATATAGACCATTAAAGCCTGTGAATTTATAAACCCATTGAAAAGCCCCGCGGTCACAACCGGTTTTCGGAAAAAGAATGGGTGCTGTCCGAGCGAGCCGAAGGCTCGTGAGTTCACACATTCCCGAAAAACGGGCAGTGAACGGGGATAAAGGCTTTTCACAGGGTGCCCTTTCCTTGGTTACTTCCTTTGGGCACACAAAGGAAGTAACATATAAAAAAGTGTTCTTAAATAAATGGGGGGTTGCCAGAACGTATTGTTATGTTTACAGAATTTTATTACATTATCATTGATATAACGGAATTATTTATCATATTCTTTTCCCCCTGTTTTTCCGGAGGCACATTTGTTTTTCAGGCTGATGTTCATGTCCTTCCACGGTATCATGGAAGTGCTTGTCATAGGAATTCTCGGGTACATTATTATCGCGGGTCTCAAATCCGGGCAGGATTACATGGATTTTCTTTCCAAACTTCTCGTCCGGATAACACTGCCGTGCCTCGTGTTTTCTAACCTCGCATCGAGCTTCGACCCCGGAAAGATCGAACTGTGGTGGATATTCCCCCTGCTCGCCATTTCCATCAATATTGTGGGTACCATTATCGGATCGCTGTATGTAAGGATGGACAGAACCATACAGAACCGCGGGGAATTCATTACCCTTGTCGCGTTTCAGAACGGCATATTCCTTCCGCTCGCTTTCGCCCCCGTACTTTTCGGTCCCGATAAGCTGCCCTACTTTCTCACCCTTATTTTTCTGTACAATCTGCTCCAGGTTCCGACCTTTTTCACTTTAGCCGTCTGGCTCGTCAATTCGGACGCCGGAATCGGGCAAAGACTCAAGAGCGTCATAAATCCCCCCAATATCGCCACCGTATTCGGCCTCTTTTTCGTATTCACCGGTCTGAACGTGTATATCCCCGAATGGATCGTGCGCCCGGTGACAACTGTAGGGTCGATGTCGGCGCCTCTTTCGACACTCTATGTCGGCGGTGTCATTGTCTCCAATCTCATGAAAGCCCGCCCGGAAACGTGGGGAGAGCCGGTAAAAGCAACCATTCTCAAATGTCTCGTATGCCCGGTCATAGCGTCTCTCATTGTCTATATGGTTCGTCCTCCCGAATATGTCGCACTGTTTATAATCATGGAGAGTGTCATGCCGTCCGCGCTTATGATCGCTCTTATCACTCCTCCCGAGGAGGCGAAACAGAAAATCGTCGCGGGGGTGATTGTCCTTACCTCGCTTGTCAGCATTTTCACGATTCCGTTCTTTATGGGCATATACGGCGCACTGTACTGGTAAAAAGCTAATCATACTATGGGGAATAAATCATGGCAATTCAACATCTTACTGTCACCGCACTCGTTGACAACTGCGTGAAAAAACCCGGCCTGCGGAGCGAGCACGGTCTTTCGTTCCTCATTGAGACCGGGCACGGGAACATCCTCTTCGATACCGGGCAGAGCGGGCTTTTTGTGGAAAACGCACGGCAGCTCGGCATCGAGCTCGGTTCGGTCGAGGGGATAGCGCTCAGTCACGGGCATTATGATCATACCGGCGGCCTGCTGCATATACTGAATGGTTCTCACACGGTCCCACTATATGCTCACCCTGACGTTTTCATAAGCCGTTACACACCGGGGGACAACCGGGAATCGGCGCGGCAGATCGGTATGCCGTTTACGCGTGAGGCAATAGAACAATCGGGCGGGAGGTTTATTCTGAGCAAAGAATCCAGGGAGATTCTGCCGGGTGTTTCACTCACCGGGGAAATCCCACGGGAAACCGGGTTCGAGGATACAGGCGGTGCTTTTTTTCTCGACGAGGGTCTTACCGTCCCGGATGTGATACCCGATGACCAGTCGATGGTGATTGAAACAGCGGAGGGACTCCTCGTTCTCCTCGGATGCTGTCATGCGGGAATCATCAATATGCTTTCCATGATAAGCCAGCGCTGGAACACAAGTGATTTCGTCTGTATCGCCGGCGGCATGCATCTCCTGAACGCATCGGACAGCCGTATCGCAGAGACCATCAAAGCACTGAGTGATTTCAGGATTGGGCATCTCGTTCCAGGTCACTGTACGGGGCAGAAAGCGATTACAGAACTCGCCCGGTCGTTCCCCGGCGCGACTGAACCGCTCCACACAGGATGGACATTCACTATTTAAACGAAAAGGACAGGTCGTAACCTGTCCCTGCATGTTTTATTACTTTCTGCTTTTTTTATCTTTTTGCCTTGTGTCTTTTGCCTGTCTTTAAAATCTTCCCTTTTGCCTTGTGCCTTATGCCTGTCTTTTTACCGTGTTTTTACCTTGATTTCAGGAACCGAGGCTTTCTGAATTTCCTTGAGCATATCAGTCGAATGGGGGCCGACCGGGATAAGATAGGCAGTGCCTTCTCCTCTTCGTCCCGGCACTATCCGCCCACCGCTCATGGAAGACCCCTGGACACGGGTCGCCGCAAGCTTTGTGAGAAGACCATCGCCGTTGCTGATCTGATTTGTGGTAAACAGTACGGAAATACTGTCCATGCCCGCGAAAGAAAACGCGCTGTCACGGATTTTCTCACGTTTCAGCACGATGGCGAACTCTTTCCTGACCGAATCTGCATCGGTATGAATCAGGTAATCGTCATAGAAGTTATGGGTATCATAGAAAGGAAAGCTGGAGTTTGAGATTTTCTGAGCAAGTTTTTCATCGAAAACAAGCGAATTCATGACCGCCTCAGCTCTTGTCAGCCAGGCTTCCATCTTGTCGGAATCACCGGGAACGGGATCGTCGAACACCGTCCCGTAGAATGTGCTGTGATCGTAATCCCGGAAGGTCAGATAAAGCTGTTTATCGATAATGACCGGCCTGAGGCAGAAGAAAGCCGGAGGCCATCCTCCGATTTCCACTCCCATGAACCACGCACCGGTCGTCATCCATAACGGCGGACCGTACTTCTGGAGACTCCGCGTATAATGAATGAGGTCAAAAGCCCTCCTCAATACAAGGGAATCCGCCTCGCATACTTCCATGACCTTACGGGGCGGATTCGGGCCTATTATCGAAATAACCACCATGAGCATATCATTCGTGGCTCTGCTTCCCATACCACGCTGGAGTGCAGTGGCTATCTGGAGTATGGTGGATTCATTCGTCTCTCCCGATTTGATATACTCCCGGCCCTTTCTCAGAAGCGGATCGATGAGGGCATTTTCCCAGAAAAACGATACTTCACTCCGAGGAAAGCTTTCCGAAACGGTCAGATCGTACGCAGCATAGGAAAGCGCATCGAATGCAAGCCTCGAATCGACGGACGAAGGAAACCGCAGGACATCGGCTATCACCCTGTCGGTCAATTGAGCTGCCTTTTTAACGAATACGCTGTCCGCCTGAACATCGGCATCCGGCTTCCGCACCGCGGCAAGCTGGCTGATTCCTTTAAAGAATCCGGCATATTTTTTCCGCACAAGCTTTTCAACACTGCCCTTCCTGACAAGCTCGTCATAGGGCGCGACCTCACGGGAACAGGAGGATGCCAGAACAAGCACACCGACCATGAGCACCGGGTACAGGCGGTTCGATCTAAAAAGTTTTTCATTCACTGCCATAATCAAAAACCTCTGCGGCGTCTGGGATTACTCTGGGGTAGAATATGATTTTTCTGCAAATCCTTGCCCGGGCTGTGGACATTACAGAACTCGGTAAGCTCGGTGCCCGGAATGAAGTATTCGATATAGGTGCTGCTGTCCGGGCAGCTCGGCGTCGCACGAAGATATGAGCTCCTGCAAAGAATCTGAGTGGTGATGCCCGAATAGGTAAAGCGATCCTTCGGATAACCGAGCAGAGCAGAGGCTTCCTTGATGAAATCCACCCAGACGGGTAAAGCAGCCGTGGCGCCGGTGCCGTACATTTCATTGCCAAGCGTGGATTCCTCCGAATCGAATCCTACCCAGATACCGCAGGCTATTTGCGGTGTAAATCCTATGAACCAGGCGTCTTTATAGTCGTTACCGGTTCCGGTCTTTCCGGCGCAGGGACGGTCACTCATACCTTTGGCCCTTATTACACCCGAAGCAGTCCCTTCTCGGGTCACACTTTCAAGCATGGTAAGCATGAGCGAAGCAACCGCAGGATTGAGCGCCTCTCTTTTTGCGCCTTCGTCATTGGACTGGTGATAGATAAGTATACCGTTTTTATCATAGATGCGATCAATGACAAAGGTCTCGGTTTTAATGCCGTGATTCGGGAAAATGGTATACGCCGACACCATTTCGTTCAGCTTGACCGGCGAGGTTCCGATAGCAAGACTCGGAACGGGATCGAGATGTGATGTCAGCCCCATCTTTCGCGCATACATTATCGCCAGATTGGGACCGATACCGCGGTTTTCCTTATCGTTCATGAGTTTTATCGATACGATGTTGACGCTCCTCTTGAGACCGTCCCGCAGAGAAAGCGGCCCGGAAAATTTCTTTGAAAAATTCTCGGGTTCCCAGAAAGTTCCATCGGGATTAGGAAGTTTGTAATAGGAATCGCGTATTATATCACAACACCGCCATCCGTTATCGAGAGCGGCGGTATAAACAAAGGGTTTGAACGAAGAACCGGCGTGACGTTCGGCCATAACCGCACGGTTGAAATAATCATACTTCCTTCCGCCTATCATAACCAGCACTTTACCGGTCTTGACATCGACCGCGAACATCGCTCCCTGAACCTTGGTCTTGCTCAGTGAATCCTTGACCGCCTGGGCATTGGTAAGACCGGCGGGACGGTGATACCGTAAATGGTCGGCGTAGTTTTTCTGGATTTTCGTGAGTTGCTCATCGAGCAGACGCTCCGCAATCTCCTGAAGGCGATAATCGAGCGTCGTAACAACCTTCATGCCGACAGTATTGACATTCTCCCGTCCGTACCTGGCATCCAGCTCATCACTCACGTAATCGACAAAAAAGGGCGCTTTCCCGAAATCGGTCTCGGTCTGAATACCCAGTTCGATCGGTTTCTGCATAGCCGCACGGGCTTCGGCCATGGATATTTTTCCGGTATTCTCCATCATCAAGAGCACCGTATTTCTCCGGGCTGTGGCACGGGCCATAAATCTCTCCCCGCGGCGGGGATTATACAGCGAGGAATTCTGGAGAAGGCCGGCGAGCATAGCCGATTCCGATATACTCAAATCAGAGCAGTTTTTACCGAAATATCCGCGGGCCGCGGCCTGAATGCCAATGAAGGGATATCCAAAATCCATACGGTTCAGATAGAACTCCAGTATCTCCGATTTCGAATACGTATGCTCAATTTTCAAGGCGACAAGCTGTTCTTTCAGCTTTCGGGTATAGGTTTGTTTCGTATCGAGAAATATACCCCGGGCAAGCTGCTGTGTAATGGTGGAAGCGCCCTGTACGATAGGAAATTTCAACACATACGGGAATTTACCGCTGAAACTGATTCTGACCGCGCTCAGGTTTGCCACTATAGCGCGTGCGATATCGGGGAGAGATACTCCCCAATGATCGTAAAACCGTGAATCCTCCGCTGCAATCAGGGCATCGACCATGTGGGGGGAGATACGGTCGAAGGACGCCCAGTATGTTTTGCTTCCTTCTTCGCCGAGCGTCCGCAGAAGCGTATTGTCGTCGGAATAAATTACCGTGCTGAGCTTTTGGCTGATAATTTTTCTCTCGAACTGCTGGTGGTCGGGCAGGTCTTTCGACAACTTTGATATGAAGACATAACTTGCAATAACGATAACGGTGTGGCTCAGTAAAAAATAGATAAAAAACACCATGAGCGTTTTATGGAATCTGGATGTTTTTTTTCCGGGTTTCGCCATGTTTCCCGACTTCAGATTGAAGGATTATCCCTGTTTTATCGTGTCCCGTCAATAACTGTTTGATAAATATAATATACCATGATACCATCACCATGACAAGAAACAAGCTTGAAAAGTTCCCTGATTTACGGAAAAAATACTCTGTTATGTATATGTAACCATTGAATAATCAAGTATTCCGGATCATTTATTGATTATGGTATTCCACCAAAAACGCAACAATAATAAAGACTTAATACACTATTTACACTATCTTCAGCTATTATTGACCGTTCAAATTATAAAACGATGCATAAAATATAAGCGGAAATCCGTCCAATTCGTGTTCTGTCATATTTATTGAAATGACCCGTTGATCCGCATCGAGATTACCATAAACGGAAAATGCCGGATCAAGACAATCCGATCCGGCATATAACGCTTGCTGCTGCTTTATCATGGCATCCGGCCTGTTTTCACTCCGGCCTGAAATTCTCCTTCGTTGCACCGCAGACCGGGCATACCCAGTCATCGGGAAGGTCATCGAACTCTGTCCCCGGCGCGATGCCGTTCTCTTCGTCCCCTACCGATGGATCATAAATATATCCGCACAATTCACAGACATATCTCCGCATACAGTCCTCCCTGTCATATATAGGATTCGTCATGATTCAAGTAAATTTCTCAGTTTTTCCGCAACCGTTTTTCCGAGATTATAACACCTGCCGATGGCTTCCTGATCGGGAACATAAAGTGTTTTTACACTGTCTGCGACCCGGGTGATATTCATTTCATCGAGCAGACTCTCAAGCTGCTTCACCGCTTCTCCGCTCCAGCCATAGGAACCGAAAACAGCGCCGATAAGATTTTTCGGCTTCAATCCCTTCAGGTAAATCATGGCATCGGCTACTGTCGGGAACATGTTGTTGTTGAGCGTGGGGCTGCCCACAATGAGCGCGCCGGCATCCATAAGCTCGGTTATCACATCGCTCCGGTGAAAGGAACCGAGGGACATCACTTTCACGCTGATCCCCCCGCTTGTAAGTCCATCCGCAATGACCCGCGCCATGGTGTCGGAGCTCTTCCACATGGTATCATACACCACTACCGCTTTGGGAGCGGGTTTCTGCTCTGCCCATGCGGTGTACCATCCGAGGACTTTTCGAATATCATCGTCTGTCCGCCACACGGGTCCATGGTCGGGAGCGACCGTCCGTATATCGAGCCCGAGCTGCCCCACCTTGTCAAGAAGCTTCGTAATGAGCTGTGAATACGGAAGCAGTATGTTTGCATAGTATTTCTTCGCTTCGTATTCGAGAACGGACGGGCTTATCATATCAGCGAAACGCTCGGTCGATGCCAGATGCATACCGAATGCGTCCTGCGAAAACAGGAGCTTCTCTTCCGGCAGATAACCGATCATGCTGTCCGGCCAGTGGAGCATACGGGTTTCGTAAAAGCTCATATTCATGGAGCCCAGACCGATACTGCCGCCATCCTCAACCGCAATGACACCCAGGTCGTGGTGAAAATGGGATTCCAGCGCCTTAAGCCCCATCTTCGAGGCATACACCCGATCGGGTTTCACCATGTCGATGACCTCGGGAAGACTCCCGGAATGATCCATCTCCGAATGATTGGAAACGATGACTGAGATGTCCCGCAGATCGATCACCGAAGCGATACGGGCCATCATCTCGTCCCTGAACGGAGCCTTGACCGTGTCTATAAGCGTAACGGTGTCGGCCAGAACCAGATACGCATTATACGTCGAACCTCTGTTCGTCGCATAACCATGAAAATCCCTGATATTCCAGTCGATTGCACCGACCCAGTACACATGTTCCGTTATCGGTACGGCATGAAACGATTCTTTCATGATACTCCCCATCGATTTTCACCCGGTGATATTTGAACGCTCTTATTCCACGGGTAAATATACAAAAAAAACCGCTCCATTCACAAGCGTGAAAAAACGTTGTAAATACATATTACGATGAAAGTACGGGTATGAATACAGGAAGAGTGTCGGGGCGTAAAAATAAAACGGCCATAGACAAAATTTTTCCGGGTTATCAATAGAATCATGCAGCCCGGGGACGAAACCCCGGGCCGATATCGATAAGTTCGTACGTAACTTCTTATAGAAAGGCCATGGAACGGTCTTTTGATCATAATCCCGTTTTTCAACAAGGAGGATGATTAATGCATGCTTACCGATAATCCTTTCTTATCCGGGATGTATCGCCGTTACCGCACGATTTCCCGTCGCTCGTCCGTCATATTCCACAGTCGATATGACTGGCTGTCTTTTCAGCTCACTTTCACTTTTACCGAGTAATCCCAGAGGCCGTGGATGTTGCAGTGCTCAACGGCATAGAGCGTTGAATCCTTCTGCAGCATGACCGGAACGGTGATCGAAGGCTGTGCGACCGTGGCGCCGAAATCCACACGTGCAATATCGACAGCATACTGCGAACCTTCCTCTTTCGCATAGAGATGGATCCACTTGATATGGTGTTCGACTGTGTTCGGATGAGGCACTACTTTCCCGACAGTCACGGTAACGTTAAAGGGTTCGCCGATTTTGGCCGCGGCGGGAGCATCGATAACCGGAACATGCTTTTCTTTCCCCATCTCCTTGTCGGGAGAAATGATCACCGAACCGAAACGGTCGCCGCCGCCCTGGGCATCGGCAGCATAGACATTGCCGGCCGTAAAAGCCGCACCGGCCAGAATCGCGGAACTTTTTATAATCTCTCTCCGTTTCATGATTACCAATCCTTTCACTGAAACTACCGGGTAATGGACTGATCCATTACCCGATTGAATGATATGCGATTTTAACCGGTGGTCAGCGTTATAACCCGGTCAGGATATCCCGATGATGCATGGTGTCATGCCTGTCCGGTCTGAGCCGGCATTGTGAATACACGGGCTCCGAGCTCACGGTCGAGCATGAGGAGGGCATTGGGAGATTCGCCCGCCAGTTTGAGCTGACGGGAAATAGTATCGGCATTCATCTCCTCTTCAATCTGCTCGGTCACATACCACTGCAGAAAAATATCGGTCGCATGGTCGTGCTCGGTACGGGCCAGATCAACGAGTTTGTTGATACTGTTCGTGATGAACTTCTCATGATCATACGCAGCCTCAAAGGCCGCAAGCGGAGAAGCCCATTCCGTCACAGGCGCATCGATCGCCTTAAGAACAACCCTTCCGCCGCGCTGATTGATATGGTCGTATATTTTCATCCCGTGAAACAGCTCTTCCTGTGTCTGGACACGCATCCACTGAGAAAAACCGGGAAGATTCAGAGATTCGAAATACGCTACCATGGACAAATACAGATAGGACGAATACATTTCTTTATTTATTTGTTCGTTGAGAGCTTTTTCCATTTTTTTACTGAGCATGAAAACCTCCTCGTGATACTGTTATGCTTTCCATAAACCGTGTATATTGCAGTATTCGCGGGCTGTTACTTTCTGGGCATCGATGCAGAATTCCGCTTCGGGAACCTGTCCGGGCTTGAGGAACTGACGGTAGGCTTTACCATCGGCGATCAGCTCGATCCATTCAATGTAGTGCTTGTCTTCCATGGGATGGGCGACACTGCCGACCGCAACCTTGAAACCCTTCGCCGTTTTGGTGATAACCGGAACATGCTTCTCCTTTGCGGCGTCAACCGTATTTTCCTTGTACTGCTTCATCGGCTGACCGCAGCATACCAGTTCCCCTTCGCCTTCATGGAGCACCTCGACAATGTTGCCGCACAGCTCACACTTGTATATTCCCATTTTTACCGCCATTATATATCTCCTTCATTTTCAGACTGTTAAGTTGACCAGTTTCACGCTGACATGTTTGACAGCTTTCAGCTTTTCAACCACTTCCTTTTTCTCCTTTTCCTTTCCCATAAGTTCGAGAATTATGAGACCGGTATTGGAGCACGATTCAGGCGTCTCGTCATGGATACCGAGCCGCGTTTTGACGAAACATCCCATCTCTGTCAGAATTTTCTGCACAGCAATGGCGCTTTCCTGACGGTTTCCGACCAGCACAAGCAGGATACTTTTTTCCATTTTTCCACTCCTTCATGCAAGATTTTTCAGTGCATCGAGAATTTCTCCGTAATCCGGCTCATTGGTAACTTCTTTTACAAGCTGGATATATCTGATGATTCCTTTACGGTCTACGATGAATACCGCCCTGGCAAGGAGCTTCAGCTCTTTTATAAGCATGCCGCAGGATATACCGAATGAGGTCTCACGGTAATCGGAAACAGTCTGAACGTGTGAAATGCCGTTTGCGGCGCACCATCGTTTCTGAGCGAACGGAAGATCCATGCTGATGGTGAGGACAACAACATCGGGTCCAAACTTGCCCGCCTCGACATTGAATCTCCGGGTCTCGGTATCGCATACCGGTGTATCGAGTGAAGGCACCGATGACAGAATGACGGTTTTCCCCCGAAACGATGAAAACTCGACCGGCGACATGTCATTTGCCGTTGCCATAAAATCCGGCGCCTTATCCCCCACCCTGAGTGTATTACCCATCAGCGTCAGGGGGTTTCCCTGAAACGTGATGATACCTGTACGTTCATTCATGAGCACTTCCTTTCTCCGGAAGTTGTTGCTTCAGTGGATATACATGAAATCCATTATCTGGAATAAATGCTCTGTAAACTGATCATGACGATGCCGGAAGTCACTGTTATATTCACCGGTGCAATATACCCATGACGTATTGTGGCAGGGTTTTATTACCAGTTTTCGCCGAGCAGCTCGAAGTGATCCCGCGGGTGATTACAGGCGGCACATTTTGCCGGAGCTTCCGTCCCCTCGTAAAGATACCCGCAGTTGATGCAGCGCCAGACCACAGAACTTGTACGCTTGAACACCCGTCCGGTATCAATATTTTTTGCGAGGTCGAGATACCGTTTCTCGTGCTGACGCTCGGCAACGGCTATTGCATTGAAAACAGCGGCTATCTCGTTGAATCCCTCTTCGAGCGCGGTCTTCGCAAATCCCGGATACATTTCGGCCTGCTCATAGTGCTCGCCGGCAGCGGATTCCTTGAGATTAGCGGATGTCGTCCCGATCACGCCAGCCGGGAAAGAGGCTTTGATCTCGACCTCTCCGCCTTCGAGGAATTTGAAAAGCCGCTTGGCATGTTCTTTCTCCTGATCCGCCGTTTCGGCAAAAATATTGGCTATCTGAACAAACCCGTCCTTTTTTGCCTGACTGGAAAAATAGGTGTAACGATTGCGGGCCTGCGATTCCCCGGCAAAAGCGGTAAGCAGATTCTTCTCCGTTCTGGAACCTTTTAATTGAGTCATCATAACCTCCTGCCTGATATACGTGTTAATGGGCAGCTAAAAACACCCCTCACACCGCTCTCTGCCCTGTCTTTAAAATAATTAAGGGACAGGATAGGTGTAATATCATACATTTAATAAAGATTTTCCGCCCAGTTCTAAAGATTTTTGTTATCCCGGGGTTCGGTTTTTCTGGAATTGCATGACTTGCATATACCGTTGAAATAAAGCGTATGATCGAGAACATGATAACCAAGCATTTTTCCGTTGTCGTATATGATGCCCGATACAACATCTCCCGGTAAATCATCGACCTTCCCGCAATGCATGCATCGAATATGGTAATGGTTTTCCGCATTGCCATCGAACCGCTTCTGGTTCCCGCATCCTTCAATTTTCCTGATTATGCCCATCTCGGAAAGAATTTCGAGATTACGGTACACTGTACCGAGGCTGATACGAGGCATGATTTTACGGATCTGTACATAGATTTCGTCCGCAGTCGGATGGGTGCGAACTTTCCTCAACTCCTGGAGAATCATCCTCCTCTGACGTGTCATTCTGAAATCTGCAGTTCCCACACTTCAGCTCCTTAATAGTATTGATAATTGTTACTAATAATAAATCCGTTAAAACTATTTGTCAAGCGATTTTATGCAAATTCTTAAAAAAAAATATGTTCAGCATGAGACACGGTCTTTCAGGTACGATTCTATCGATTCCTTTGCTTCCCGAACTCTATCGGTATCCGGTATGAGCATTGATATCTTCCCGATAATTCCGCTTGTATGCAACCGCATGAATGTCGGTTTGAAATTGATATCATACACCCAGGATAACTGCATAAGCCGGAAGTCGTTAACCGATCTGGTGTGTGAATCGGAAACAGTTTTCTGTTCAAGAACATCATTGAGAGCTCCAGGATCGACAGGGCCGTCCTGACGGATTTTCAGGGTTTTTTCAAGCTGATCCATAAAATCCTTTTCGAGCATGCTGGTACTTAATGTATTGAATATATCGAGCTTATCGGCATCCCTGACAAGTTTTACAAACGGAAGGCTGTCCCGATCGAGCCCCTGCGGGATTTCGCGGCAGTTATGATAACGGATGCCGTCAAGTACACCGAGGCGATGACGGGATGAAAGGGTGGAAAGTATCTGCAATTCACGGGCAACCTCGTATCCGCGCTCGCCATGATTGACCGAACATGCGTCCACGAATGTTCCGAATTCTGTCAGCTGCGGAAACCGTCCCACATCGTGGAGAAGTCCGAGCAGTTCACCTGTTGCCACATCCTCATCCGTCCACTGAAGGTCCTTCGCCAGTTCACGGCAGTATTGCGCGACACGTTTACTGTGATTGAGCTTGTGCCGAATCATGAGAAAATGCTCGTTCCCATCGTGCTGAAACGTATTCACATAGTCATGCAGCCACGTTGTACAACTCTCTATAATACTCGAAATCATACACCATCCTTTATGTTGTATGTCCCCGGATACGGAACTGTCAGGAAAGAATAGAAAACATCCGGGTAACCGGACATTGTTGGCGCAGATATAATAATATAATCAACATAATACAAATTCACAATTTTAACACGTAAAAAATGTGCACTTCCATATTTTTTTGATTTTCGGGATGTCATTTATCGTGTCAAGGCTGATTATTGACAGGCATTGTATCGGTTATTTCACTGCTGAAGAAATGAACTACCCCGGAGTGAATTCCCGGGTATCAGATCAGGCCCCCTAACCCTTAATCCCTTTCCCCCTAAGAGGGCGGTGAAAAAGTGTCTTTTTCACACGCCCG
>JAJFUH010000009.1 GCA_021372535.1 bacterium | reverse complement strand
GTTCGCAGGCGTGCCCGTTACCTTCACCGGTATCTTCACGTCTTTCCCGTCAAAAGCGTACTGCACGACGGACGGAGCTGAAATTTTCAGCAGCGTCGGCGCAAAATTCGCAGCAAATGCCTGCGTCGCTACAAAAACAAGAACACACATAAGAATTGCAAATTTCTTCATACATTTCCCCCTGATCGATTAATGCCACATAGTGAACATGTTACTTTACCAAAAAGTAGTTCATACTGTTTTTTCCGCTATCACCCCCTGTTCTTGTGTGTTAAATTTTTTCGCTTCCTCGTTACATCCCATCAAGCTGCTCATTACTGTAGCTGGGACATATAAACCGATATTGTTGAGAACAATAAATGTCTCGGTATCGAATACCGAATCAATGCACTCGATTTCATTAGTAATGATATGCGAAAGCATTTTTCGTGAATTTGTAACTATACCTGCTATTATATCATAGGTTCCGGTTACGGACATTACAAAAATGACCGACGGTATCAGAGATAATTTTCGAGTGGTATAATCAGGTGGACCCGTTTGTTTAATACCGATTATAGCAAGATCAAGCGCCGGAAGTTCAGTAATTTTTTCTATATCAAAAAGAGCGGATATTCTCAGCTTGCCGCTATCGAACATATGTGCGAGTCTGTCTTTTACGGTCGACTGCGCGATACCGAGCTGACGTGAGATTTCACGGTTTGAGGCGCGGCCGTTTTGGTCGAGAAATGTTGCAATCTTAATATCCAAATCGTCTAAATGCTTCATATGCACCCCTATATAGAAAAATATCTTTCATTTGATATAATGTCAAGAAAAAAAACCGGTTATTCGCATCGATTATAACACTTATATTTATTTGTATTTACCTATGGGAGCAGGGGAACGGTTATTCCACTATAACCGCAGTAGATTCTTGTGGGGTGCACTATTTTGGAAATTAAAGCGGAAAATCGGATGTGACATCGGGTACAGTAATAAAAAATGTCAGAAATTCATAATATGGATTTTATTGCTTATTATCGGTATCCGCATCTGGGAAAGTCGCCTGTGGGTTTTTTGATATCTCATCGTATCTTTTCAAATAATTCATAGTCTCGGCGGGAACATACAATCCGGTATTGTAAAGCACAACGAATGTTTCCGAATCGAACACCGAATCAATGCTCTCTATTTCATTGGCAATGATATGTAACAGCATTTTCCGTGAATTAGTAGCGACACCGACAACGATATCATATGAGCCGGTAACCGAAGCAACGAATAAAACGGAAGGAATTCTGGAAAGTTTTTGAATAGTATAATCCGGGGGGCCGGTCTGTTTAATTCCTATTATCGCAAGATCGATGGCCGGCATTTCCGGAATTTTTTCTATATCGAAAAGTGCAGAAATCTTGAGTTTTCTGCTTTCAAACAAGTTTTTGAGTCTGTCGCGGACTGTGGTCTGAGCAATGCCAAGCTGGCGGGCTATCTCACGGTTTGAGGCCCGGACATTATTGCCAAGGAATGTGGCTATTTTAATATCGAGATCATCCAGTGGTTTCATCTATATCTCCGATTGTTAAAAAATATCTTTTATTTGAACAAATGTCAAGAAAATACAACGGGATTTGAAGAATTACCACGAAGCGCAGATTTATTTGTCGAATGCATCGTATCTATCCCCGATAATTCGTAAAAATAATTTCGCTGGCACTAAAAAGTATAACATACATAATTGCAATATGTTGAGGATTTGTTGACAGTAAAATAGCAATAAATCCGTACGATCCGCGCAAATCGTGTTCTATCAAAATCTTGTGAACAGATCGGGATTTATATACTATCTATAACTACCATAAATAATAGAGGTAAAAAAATTATCGGGAACAATGATATACACGTATATATTATGAAAAATTAAACTGGCTATCCTTTTTGATATGCATAGAAACTTTCATCAGAAATATATGATTTCTCTTTCCTTTAATTTTGTCTCGCATTCGTCATGCTCCGGGGAACCTGACACGACAATCCCACTCGTGAGGCCCGGTTTTTTCTTTCCCCGCGTCAGTCGCACCCTATTTCACGAAAAGCATTTTCTGCGTCGCTGTATATTCCCCTGCGGTGAGACGGCAGAAATACACTCCTGCGGCTTGCCCGGTGGCGTTCCACACGAGTGAATGGCTGCCTGCGTCAAGGAAACCGTCGTGAAGCACTGTGACCCGTTGCCCGGCGACATTGTAAACTGCGACCGTGGCGTTCATCCGCTCCGGTAGGGTGAATCCGATGGTGGTCGAGGGGTTGAATGGGTTTGGGGAGGGAAAAGAAAGTTGTACGCGGGGAAATGCTGTCTGCTCTGAAACACTGCTCTCATCTTTATCTTTGCTGCTCAAAAGACCTTCAGCTGTGGCAAACCATATCGTATTGTCTTCCGTGACAGTAATATCGGACGTATTGATATACTTCGATCCATTTTTCATTTCTTTATTATACCAGACCTTATCGTCGAACCAGAAAATTCCTCGATATTGTGTTCCAAACCATTTAACGTTATCGTTGTCAATTGCTATAGACAGGACATACTCAAGACGCTCACCCAATATAGTGTCAAATGTTGTCCATGAGCGACCGTCAAACCGTGCGATTCCGCGAGGTGATGTAAACCACATGACACCGGCATGGTCTTCCGCGATTCTGTTGACACCTCCCGGGAGGAATCCTTCAGCAACGCTGAAAGTATGCCAGGAATTCCCATCGTATTTTGAAACCCCGTTGTCAGTTCCGACCCAGACATCGTTGTTACTGTCGATGTAAACTGCGCTGAGGCCGTAGGAATATGGAATCAGACCGTTCAAATTCTCATAATTCCATGTTTCACCATCATAAAAACCTATATGGTTATACCCATTCCTGAACCATACCTTTCCATCGGGAGCTATAGCGATTTCTTCAACGTATTGCTCGTCACCCGAAAGATCATGGAATACTTTTTTACTGAAAAATGAACCATTTTGGTAATATGCGATAGCATCATGGATCGCGAACCAGGGAACACCGTCATCGGTGACGGCAATATCCCGAGCGTAATCACCGGGAAGTCCGTGGTCCATGGTGAACCGTCGCCAAGAGGAACCGTCATAGCATCCGACACCGTCACCCATATTATACCCAATCCAAACCGTTGAATTCCCGGACGCCATAGACATGATTGTATTTGTTGGAGGAGCCGTTTCCAGATTGATTTGTGTAAATCCTTCATCATTATACACTGCCAGTCCAAATCCCAGACCAATATAAATATCGCCGTTGATATCGAACGCCAGTTTCTTAAAAGTGTCGGCTGAAGTTTCAATTTCTGCTGGTATGACCGCTTCCCACGATTCACCACTATACTTATACAATCCGTTTAACGTCCCCACCCATGCATTTCCGTCGGGCCCGATTTCAATATTGGTTGTTGAATTTTCCGGAAAGTTTTCATCTCCCGATAGAAATGTAAATCCGGAACCATCGAAACGCACCATTCCCCGCTGAAGCGTTTTTATCCAGGCAGTATCGTTTTTATCCATAGCCACATGTATGAAATAATTGTTCGGAGAGCTTTCCTCAACCGCTCGAAATAATGTCCATCTTCCATCACGATTCCGGCAAAGCCCCCCTGCTTGAAGCAACCCAGACCGTATTGTCATCACCGATAGAGACGTCGTAGAATATTGTTGCTGAAGGCAGGCCATTGGTTCCATCATATATATGCCATTCAGTCCCATCATAGGCGATTACACCTTTTTCCGTAACCATCCAGAGGGTGCCGTCCTTATCCATTTCAATATCACGGATCTCCTTATCTTCCGGCTCATCAGCAGCGTCATAGAATGAAAAACCATCACCATCGAATTGCATGAGTCCGGCCCCATAGGTGCCCGCCCAAACAGTCCCGCTTGCATCGACAATAATAGACGTCGCCCATTGATAAGGCCAGTCATACGCCGAATAGAAAATAGAGTATTTCGTGATCATACCGGTTTTTTTGTCATATCGGGCAATACCTTTTACGGATGCGAGCCAGACACAGTTTGAATCAATCGCAATATCGCCGATTTCGCTTATTGAGGGTTCTGAGTAGTAGTGAGTATAAATCCTTTCAGCGTGAACTTGTAGCGGCAGTATAAAAAATATGAGAAGTACAACCGAGACGCTATGGATTAACAGTATCATGACGGACTTCTTATTACTCAGTAAGTTGAAGTGGGTAGTGTTATTAATCATTTTCCTGTTTGCCTTCCACTTGAAAATCAAGGGCATCATCAGTGCATAAAAATCATTATCCGGGATTTCCCATACCAATATTTCGAGCAGTAAAAAATACCTTGGAAACTTATTGATAACCGAATAATACTTTCAAATAATGCATTTGCAATTATTTTTTTCATACTACCGACAAATTTTATTATGTACATGTGTGTTATGCATTGAAATACTACGTTTCAAAGACATGTATCCATTAAATCAATTCTAATAACATTCTGGATAGAGAGAATGGTAGCGCAATCGTTCTATCCGGTATAATATCTTGGCAAACAACCTTTTTCCTATTGCATCTTCAGCCATTTGAAATGTGTCATATCTGCTGTTCCTGACAATCTTGGCTCCAATCTTAATCAGTTTTACGAGAAGGCTGCGAAGCGACTAATGTTTGTTTTTTCTTGGAGCACCAATTGTCTTGGTAATTCACTACTCCATCAAAAACCCATTTTCATGCTTTCACCCTCCGGGTGATCATGATTTATCGGTCGTATACGATTGTTAATTGTTGTATTATAACATCATACGAAAGTATCATCAGGCATTTTATTGGTTCAATATGGGGAATATAGATTGTAGGTATAAATGTTCTCTCCATATCGTAGTGAAAAAATCTTTGCTTATCCAAATTTTATGTAATATGTCTTGATTAGCGTATCGATTATGAATATTCTTTATCAATATTACCCGGCTTGCTGTTGAATGTGTAATGACCATCCGGACGGGCCGGATTACCGGTTGTGTTCGGATTGCGCCTCACAAAAGCGGGGAATCCCTGTAGAAAAGGATTTAGTATATGAAAACCTGCCTGTGTGCCGCTGTTGTGCTCGTACTATTAGGAGCGATGTCAATTATTACGGTTCATGCCGATGAATCTCTGGAATCTTTTACGTATGCGGAAAACTTTGAAACGCAGGAGCTTCAGGCCTGGGCGTCATATCCTCTCTGGCAGGATACGGCGTATGATCCCAATTTCAGGGTCGGGATGATCGTCCCCGGCGATCCGAACATTTCCATCGTTCAGAAGGTTACCCCTTATACCAATGTCGATACCTATGCCGGCGCTCAGAAAAAACTCGACATGTATATGACTCCGGGGGTGACCATTTCACTCAGATTCTATCTCAAGTCAAATCTTCCCGTGGAGTTTCTGAAAATACGCCTCGCCGCGGGTGACGACGGCAAAGTAGACTATACAATCACCGATCCCGCAACAAACCGATGGGAATGGATAACCGTTTCATATAATGACCTCATTCTTGAGAATCCACGGCTTGCCGGGAAGAAAGCTGTTCCGGTATATGCCCTCGCGGTACTGGTGAAAATCCCCGATGCGGACCCGGAAATGCCGTTCTATCTCGGTCTTGACGATATAACGTTCAAAGGCGCCCGGGCCGTGCATTTCAAGTTTGCCGAACCTGTCATGCACAAGCTTTCGGAGTGGGCGCCGTATATTCCCGACAGACATTATCGGAAAGGGGAAACCTTTACGGTAAGGGGACAGTGGCCGCTCGATGCGGACAGAGCGACCATTACGGTGACGCCGTTTACCGAACGCACGAAGGAAGTGTACACTGCGGAACTGCGAAAGAAGGGAAATGAATGGTCAGCGGCTTTTACGCTGTCATTTCCCGAGGGTCTCTACCATGCGGATCTCCGGGCATATGACGGTAAGAAAATACTTTCCGGGACCGAATGTACGTTCTACATAGCTCCGGAGAATCTCGGCCGGAACCATCCCCGTGTATGGTTTGATTCCGAGGGAAAGAAACGCGTCGAAGCCCGTCTTAAAAGCGAGCGTTTCAAACAGGTCGCCGATAATATCCTCAAACAGGCCCGTGACACCCGTGAGAATAATCCCCTCGATTCAATCATCTTCGAGATCGACCAGTTCAATACGGTCCTTCACACGGGTAATCAACTGCCCTCGATTTATCCCTGGTTCGACCGTCTCAGAGTCTGGAGACAGGGAGTCTATTACAGTGCGTTTGCGTACGGTCTCCTCGGCGACAACGAGGCGGGAGAGTACGGGAAAAATCTCATGATCAAACTGGGTGCGTTCCCATACTGGCTCCACCCCTGGTTCATCGAGCGGGGCCGTCACATATACTATCCCATCGGTGAGTTTGGCATGGAGCTCGCCGTTGGATACGACCTCCTCTATGATCTCATGAGTGAAAACGAGCGGAAAATTATCCGGGACGCCATGATGAAGAATGTCGTTGTCGGCTGCCACAAAGGATATGTGGAGGACAATCTCGTCACGAACAACACCTCGAACTGGGTGGCTCATATCACCGGCGGCTCGCTCATGTGCCAGGCAGCCATATACGGTGACGATACGGGACTCGGCGACCTCGAACCGTATTTCACCGGCGCCATACTGAAAGATTACGATCTTATCCAGAAAGTATTTGACAGTGACGGCTCGCAAGGAGAGGGGTACGGGTATTACGATTTTTCCATGTATTCCTGGTCGTATTCGCTGCCGGCTGTCGAGAATGTTTTCAAAATCGATATGTCCGGGAAGATCGACCGTTCATATGCGGAACTCATCTGGGCGGGAATCGTGAAGAAGAAAAAAGCCTTCTTTTTCGGCGATTCCGACAGCGAAATCACGGAGCTGACCAACTGGGCGTGGCTGCTTGACAAATACAAGGACCCGCAGCTCGGATGGCTGTACAATTTCCTGAAATACGATGTATCATACGGGCCTGAAACAAAAACTGCCGATGCACCCTCCGCGAAGAACGCCAGAGAAACTTTCATGGATGCCCTCTACGAGACATGGGATGTTCCGAAGAAACCTCCGTTCGACGAGCCTCCCGTCAGGGTATTCCGCGATGTGGGGATCACCGTGTTCAAGAGCGGATGGGAACCGGACGATTTTGTGTTCGTCATGCATACCGGGGCATTCTACAACCACCAGCACCTTGACCAGGGATCGTTCTGGCTCTCCGACCGTGGCAGCAGTTTTATCGAGGAACGTCACGGCGCCTCCTACTATACCGATCCGCTCTATCAATCATGGTATACGCAGCCCATCGGCCATTCCACCATTCTCATCGACCATAACCACCAGAGCCAGCGCGTGGGTGATCCGCTCGAAATGGCGAAAGGGTTCGATGATTATGCGTTTCTGTATCATTTTCTCGATGGGAAATCGGCTGCCTTTTCGTCCGGCGACATCGGACGGCTCTACTGGGGGAAGGTGAAGGAAATGAGGCGTAATGTCCTCTATCTCAAACCCCGCACGCTCCTGATGATCGATACGGTCATACCGGAGGATAATGATGTCGATGTCACCCTCCTGTACCAGACGCCGTTCCTGAAAAATATTGCCGCAGGAAATGATTTGTCGGGAATCACCATTGACGGCAAAACACTCAATATTGCGCACCTCTGTCCCGAACAGCGTGAGATTGCCGCGGTGGAAACTCCTCATTACACCGAAACGCTCATGAATGAAAAGCCCCTCGAACGCGAGGGCATGCTGACCGTGACATCGAGAACAACAGGCGTTCCCCTCGTTCTGGCCAATATTCTGAAAACGACGGACGGCGGTAAACCCGACATACAGGCAGTGAAAGGAGGAAACTGCATGTACGGTTCGATCGACGGTGTTCCGTTCGCTTTTTCAACGCGGCCCGGCGCGGTTTACCATTTCGGTTCGCTCGATACCGATGCCTGTGCGATTACCGAACAAGGCGCGACAGTTTTCGCGGCTGTGTGTACGACGCTTTCCCGTGACAGCGGCCTCCTGCTCGATGCGAAGAAACCGGTAACCTGCGAAATCGGTGAAAGAACTGTGAAGTACTATCACCGCACCACCGGTACAGTCGCGCTGGGTGCGGGATCGCGGCCATCGCAGGTTATCCTGAATGGCAAACGGGTGACGGAATGGACATATGATCTTGAAAGAAAGGCGTGTATCATCGAACTGCCCGCCGGTGAAGGAACGGTGGTGTTTCAATAGGCATCTACAGGAAGCACGGGGGAATCCTTTTTCGCGGCTTTCGCGTCGTTCGTCCCCCGTGATGTGTAGTTGAGAACTTGAATCTTGAATTTCGGTACGTGATACCGATGTACTGGGGGCTGAGTTCCCTGTCGACCGCAGGCCCCCCTCAGCTGTACCGTGTCCCCCTTTTTCGGGGGGATGTCCGAAGGACAGGAGGATTTTATTCCAAATGTATTTTCAGGTAAATTCAGGTTGATATATAACCGCCGGGGCAAACAACATGGACTACCGCATTGAGCTTATGTACGAAAACGAGGCTGTCATGCTCTACCGGACGACCTCGGACCTCTGGATTTCCTTCGACAAGAATACCAGGGAGGTCACTGCCCTGACGGAAGAGGAAGCCATCAAGCTTGTGTACCAGTCCGCGCATGATATGAACTTTACCAGCAAGGTGCTCAACGGCGACTTCCGGCGAAGCGAGCAGGAGTTTCCTCAGCTTGTCGCGGTCATGCTCTCACAGATTGATCCGGTCGAAGCGGCGCGGCTGCTGAGTACCATGCCCGGGGACCTTCAGGTCGATTTGATTATGCGCATCGCGCAGCTCGACGCTATTTCGCCGACGGACATTATTCTGTCTGTCGCCGCCATGGAGAAAATGTCTCCGGACCAGATCGGTTCGATCCAGCAGATGCTGGCGGATATTCCCCATGGCTTTCCCGAGCCCGAAGCTGGCATTGTCTTTCTCGCGCCGATATTCGAATCCCTCGACAGCGACATTCGTAACGACATTTTTGCCAGGATGAACGAGGAGAGCGAAGCCCTCGTGGATAAGATACACGAAAGACTCTTCTTTTTCGAGGACCTTCTGGGTTTCGATGACCGAGCCATTCAACTCGTTCTCAAGGAAGTCGATATAAAGGAGTTGGCGGTTGCCCTGAAAGGCGCTTCACAGAAATTGAAGGACCTGATCTTCGGGAATGTTTCAAACCGTGTCAAAACGATGATCAATGATGAAATTGAGTACATGGGGCCGATGAGATTGTCTGTGGTTAAAGAATCGCAGGCGCGTATCATCGAGGTTGTCCGTTGTCTTGAACGAGAGCAGCAGATAGTTATCAGGCGGGGAAAAAAGGGCGGTGACAATGATATCTTTGTGTGATGATAGAGAATATTCTTTTTCTGAATATCAAGCGTCCGTACTCAGCCCGATCTGTTCAAAAAATTCAGTAGAACGAGGATTTTTGCGGATTTGTTTTTTCGTAACTGACCGATGTAACATTGTAGGGGTACTTCATGAATTTCCCCTACTCCGTGTCTTTGCGTTGAATTTTTTTCATGAATAACCATCATGACCATACATGGTCACAACGAAGGATGAAAATGTATTTTCAGATAATATCCAATAAAACATGTCATTACAAAGTTTTTCTTTCTCCGTGATCTCCGTGTCTCCGTGGTGAAATATTTTATGTATATTTTCAGATAAAATCGGTTTAAAATGGTACCCATACAACAAAGGAAGGTGTCATGAAAGTATTCGCTGTTCTGATTATGTCATGCATGCTTGTATTCGCGGCTGCACGGGATATTTCCGCCGATACCGCGCTCGAGCCGTTTTCCTACCGTCAGGATTTCGAGACCAGGGAGCTGTCGGCATGGGCTTCGTATCCCCTCTGGCAGGATACTGCATACGATCCCAACATACGGGTGAATACCATGGTGCCCGGCGATCCCAACATAGCGCTCGTCCAGAAAGTCACTCCCTATACGAATGTGGACAATTACGCGGGCGCACAGAAAGAGCTCGATATGTATTTCGTGCCCGGTTCGACCGTTTCCCTGAGGTACTATCTGAAAACGGAGCTCCGCCCTGAATACATCAAGGTGAGGCTTGCCGCCGGACCGGATAAAAAGGTGGATGTTACCATACCCGACCCTCCGACCAACCGCTGGGTGCCGGTTGCGCTCTCGTACAATGATTTTATCCGTGAGAATCCCCGTCTCGCAGGCCGTGACAGGATAAAGGTGAATGCTCTCGCGGTGCTTGCGAAATTTCCGGATGCCGATCCCGCGATGCCCATATTTTTCGGCCTTGACGATATTACGGTCAAGGGCGCGAGAGCACTGGCATTCCAGTTCGCCGAGCCGAAGGTGTTCAAGCTCTCCGAATGGAAGCCATACATACCCGACAGGCACTATAATGCCGGCGACACGTTCACGCTCCGGGGGAACTGGCCACTCGATGTGAACCGCGTTTCCCTGACCGTAAAGTTGTTTACCGACAGCACGAAAACGGTGTATTCCGGCGAGCTGAAGAAAAAAGGCGACGAATGGGGCACTTCGTTTCGGCTGTCTTTCCCGGAAGGGCTGTATCATGCAGTGCTCGAAGCCTTCAAGGGCGGCGAACGGCTTTCCGACACCGAATTTACGATCTACATAGCCCCGAAAAACATCGGGGGCAGCCATCCGCGCCTCTGGTTCGATGCCGAAAAGAAGAAGAATTGGGTCGATGCCCGCCTCAAGACAGACCGTTTCAAATCGGTATACGATTCTATTGTCAAACAGGCTCAATCATCCCGCAGCGAAACCCCGCTCGACAAGGTCGTGTTCGATATCGACCAGTTCCCCGATGAAGACTGGATTCCGACCCTCCGGGGCTGGTCGAGCGCGAGAATTCACACATGGCGTTCTGCATTCTATAGCAATGCGCTCGCATACGCCTTCGCCGGCGACCGTGAGGCGGGTATATATGCAAAAGACATGATGGTGAAAATCAGCTCGTTTCCCTATATCCTTCATCCCTGGATGGTCAAGCGGGGGAGGCATATCTACTATCCGGTCGGTGAATTCGGCATGGACATGGCTATGGCCTATGACCTGACGTACGATCTTATGAGCGACACCGAGCGTAAGGCTGTCCGCGACGGCATGATGCGGTTCATCGTTCTCGGTTGCCACCAGGGATATGTGGAGGACGACCTCGTTACCTCGAACACCTCGAACTGGGTTGCCCATATCACCGGCGGGTCGCTCATGTGCCAGGCCGCGATGTACGGCGACGGCCCCGATGTCGCACAGCTCGAACCGTACTTTACGGGCGCCATATTGAAAGATTACGATCTCATCCAGAAAGTCACCGACCGTGACGGTGCTTACGGCGAAGGATACGGGTACTACAATTTCTCGATGCTCTCGTGGTCGAAGAGTCTTCCGGCAGTGGGAAATGTGTTCAGGGTCGATATGTCGGGGAAGCTTAACGGGTCATATAAAGAAACTGTCTGGGCGGGAATCGTCAAGGACAAAAAGGCCTTCTATTTCGGCGATTCGGGAGAAAACCTGCGACCTCTAACCAACTTTGCGTGGATGCTGCCCAAATACAAGGATCCGCTGCTCGGGTGGTTTTATAACTTCATGAAGGAAGGCGAAACCTTCATGGATGTGCTCTACGAAACAAAGGATGTGTCTCAGGACGATCCGTTCGACGAGAATCCAGTCATGGTGTTCAGGGATGTGGGCACCACGGTGTTCAAGAGCGGCTGGAATCCCGATGATTTCGTATTTGTTCTGCGTACCGGACCTTTTGTCAACCACCAGCATATCGACCAGGGATCGTTCTGGCTCGCCGACCGCGGCGGGATATTCATCGAGGAGCGTCACGGCAGCACCTATTACGAGGATCCCCTCTATCAGCCATGGTATACCCAGCCGGTCGGTCATTCGACCATCCTTATCAACGGAAATCACCAGAGCCAGCGTGTGGGTGACCTCCTCTGGCATGTGGACGGATTCGATGACTATGCCTTCATCAACCAGTTTCTTGACGGAAAGAACGCCGCTTTCACCTCGGGAGATATCGGACGTCTCTACTGGGGGAAGGTTAAGTGCCTGAGACGGAATGTCCTGTATCTCAAGCCCCGGACACTGCTCATGCTCGATACTGCGGTCCCCGGCGACCGTGATGTCGATGTGACGCTTCTTTTCCAGACGAACTATCTTGACGATATAACGGCCGGTGACACGGTTTCGGCCATCACCCTCCACGACAAGCTCAAGCTCATCGAAGACCCGGAGAAAATGCGCGGCGAAGTGGTTAAAACCACAAAAACGCCAACAAGCGAAAAGACACTCAACATCAGGCACCTGTATCCGGATCACCTCGATGTGAGAGCGGTCGAAACACCGCACTATCTCTATACTCTCCAGAACGAGAAACCCCTGAGAAGAGAGGGTATGCTCACGGTAACCGCCCGTACCGACCGGGTGCCGCTTGTCATGGCGAATCTCCTGTCCACCGATGACGTGGTTGAGCCGGACGTTGTTACCGTTAAAGGCGACGGTTGCATATCCGGCACGATCCGGGGAGCGAAATTCGCGTTTGCAACCCGGCCTGGTTGTATCTATACTGCCGGGGATATTGCAACCGATGCACTGGCAGTGACATGGGACGATTCGAGTGTCTTCGCCGCGCTCTGTACATCGCTTCTCAGGAATGGAACGGTGTTGATCGAATCATCCGCGCCGATAACGTGCGAGACAGGGGGAAACGGTTATACATACTGTCTCTCATGTGAAAGCAGTGTCGCTTTCGGAGCTGCCGCCCGGCCATCTGCTGTAACCGTTAACGGGAAACCGGTGAAAGATTTCAGCTACGATGCCGAGCGAAAAATTGTACGCATGAAGCTTCCCGCCGGAGAGGGGGAAGTGACAGTCGGAAAGTAACGTTGGGATTCGGTTATGATACGGTGTTACCGGTTATGAATAATGTCATTCCCGTGAAAACGGGAATCCAATATATAATGCTCATTGTATAGATATCTTAACACCGGAATCCCTGTTCACTTCGTTTCCGGGAATGACGATATTCGTATAATAACTCATTGATTATAAGTAAATTGAATAACCGGATTACCTTTACTTTTATAATAAATGATGAGGTGAAAATGTCTGATATTCTGTATCTGTCACGGGAGGATGTGGAAACGGTCAATCTCTCCATGGGTGAGATCATCGACGCGCTGGAGAGGATGTTCCGGGAAAAGGGCGAAGGTAAGGTCGAAATGCCCCCGAAACCGGGGATACATCCGCTGCCCGATGCATTTATCCATGCGATGCCCGCGTATATACCGAGTCTCGGTTCGGCTGGAATGAAATGGGTGTCCGGCTACCCGCAGAACCAGAAAAAGGGGCTTCCCTATATCAGCGGTCTTCTCATTCTGAACGACCCGGAAACAGGATTCCCGATTGCGGTCATGGACTGCACATGGATCACCGCGATGCGTACAGGAGCGGCTTCGGCTGTCGCGGCAAAATACCTTGCCCGGAAAGACAGTACGACCTTGGGCATTCTTGCCTGCGGTGTCCAGGGCAGGGCGAATCTCGAAGCGGTGAGCTGTGTTTTCGACCTTAAACAAGTCAAGGCATTTGATCTCTACCCGGAGGTTGCACGTTCATTCGTCCGTGATATGGAGAAACGGCTCGGTATCGAAATCGAGGTTGTCAGTACGCCTGAGGAAGCGGTAAAGGGTCTCGATATCGTGGTGACGAGCGGACCGATTCTCAGGAAACCCACGCCTGTCATCGAGCCGGGCTGGCTCAAACAGGGCGGATTTGCAAGTCCGGTCGACTTCGATTCGTACTGGCAGGGAGCCGCGCTCGGTGAAGCAGACAAGCTCGCCACCGATGATATCCGTCAGATGGAATACTACCGTAAGGAAGGATATTTCAGCGAGACTCCCCATGCATATGCCGACCTCGGTGAAATCGTGGCCGGAAAAAAACCTGCCAGGGAATCGGAACATGAACGGAATATATGCATCAATCTCGGTATCGCGCTCGATGATATGGCTGTGGCGATAACTGTCTATTCGAAAGCCCGCTCTTCGGGTATCGGTACCCTACTGCCTCTGTAAGAGTGTTAAGACGGGACAAAGTGGTAAAGGGACAAATGGACAGAGGGACAGAGGCAGCCGAAAACACCTTATGCCAGGTACTTTTCGGGACACATTGCCCGCGCACTGAAACGATTATGGATATATTTAACTCACTGAAAAGGAATCGCACATGGACAATCTGACCGGCATACAACTTCCGGATTATCTTGTTATTTTTTCATATTTTGCCCTCATGATATTTGCCGGGATATATTTCTCGCGGCATATAAAGATGGCAAAGGATTTTTTCGCCGCCGGAAATATCATGCCGTGGTGGCTGGCGGGAACATCGTTTTACATGGCCTCCTTCAGCACGCTCCTGCTCGTGATCTACAATGAGATTTCGTATAAATACGGATTCGTGGCGGTTACCATATGCTGGATCAGTCCTGTCTGTGTCCTGCTCGGAGGGTATTTTATCGCTCACCGCTGGCGCCGGGCACGTATCCTGACGCCGATAGGTTTCATGGAGAAACGCTATAATAAAACGGTTCACCAGATATTCGTGTGGACAGGCTTTCCGCTTCGCCTGTTCGATAATGCCCTGAAAATATACTCGACGGCGCTTGTTCTTATGGTTGCCCTCCAGAACCAGAGTGTAACGTTCAACCGGTTCGTGATTTTTGTCGGGATTATGATGATCGCCTATACCTATCTGGGCGGCCAGCTCGCGGTCATGATCACCGATTTTGTACAGGCGGTGATTCTTGCCATCGGAGTGATCGTGCTTTTTATACTTACTTTCCATTATATCGGAGATTTCGGCGGATTTATCACACAATTCCCCCAGGGATTCCTGAGTCCCCTGCGGAAACCGTACGACTGGTCGTATCTCGTGTTCACCGTTTTTGCACTGACCCTGCTCACCTACAGTGCGAGCTGGTCTCTTGTGCAGAAATACAATTGTGTGAGAAGCGAACAGGACGCCCGCAAGATGGTGTATTATATCGCCCTTCTCATGTTCATATTCCCGCCGATATTTTTCTTTCCCGGTATGGCTGCGCGGGTAATTCTTCCCAACCTTGAGAATTCGCGGTATGTCTATGCGGCAATCAGTCTGAAGATACTTCCCATCGGCCTAATGGGTGTCATCATATCCGCGATGCTCAGCGCGACAATGTCGACACTCGGCTCTGAATACAACACCCTTTCGGGAGTTCTGACACGCGATTTCTATACGAAGATCGTCAATCCGAAAGCCACTGAACAGCGCGAGATACTCTTCGGCCGTCTCGCAACGCTCATCATCGGCACGGTGACCATGCTGCTGGCGATTCTGCTTAATTCTCTCAAGGGATTCACGCTCATGGACATCATGTTCAGGTTCTTCAGCGCGTTCGGACCGCCCATCATGATACCGCTCATTGCGGGGCTTCTGTGGAGGAAATGCAACTCGCGCGGCGTCATCTGGGGAATTATCGCCGGTACGCTTACCGGGGTGTTTCTTATCATCTTCAATATCGTTCTCGTCCAGAAATATACCGCTCTCATGGCTTCCAGTCCCCGCGTCGATTTCTGGCTGAGAAGCGGCTGGAATTCCGCCGCGACCATGCTCAATATCATGATGACGATTCTCGGAATGTGGATTGGTACAATCTCAAAAGAAACGCCCCGTGACGAGCAGGAGCGGGTGAAGGAATTCTTCGTCGATCTCGAAACGCCGTTTGAAATCGAAAAGGAAGGGAAAGCGAGGAAGTCGCCGTTCGGAATTATCGGACTTACCCTGTTCATGTTCGGCTGTTCGGTAGTTCTGATTTCGGCGGTTGTGCTTATCTTTTACCATGACAGCAGGGCTTTCAGGCTCGATTTGATCGTCGGGCTCTTTATCATTCTCCTGGGCGGCGCGCTCCGTCTCTTATCGAGAGAAAAACGGGGTATGCAGGCAGGTATGTGAAAGACATTCCGTATACCTTTCCCATTCATGGGAGAAGGGAACTATGAACACTTTGTACCGGGAAACGGACTATAACGAAGGAAATGATCCTGCCATGAAAAAGCGAATTGTCTTTAAAATAACCGATTACATCGAGCGCGACCTCGCATGGGAAGAGTCCGAGTGTTCGAAGCTCGGTATCGATTTCGATTATTACCGGCTCAAAACGGCGCCGCCCGATGAGATCGTCCGGCATGTGCATGACGCCGATATTCTGCTGGTCAATATGGCGAAATTTCCCGCCGAGGTTATCGATGCCCTGAAAAATGTCAGGGTAATCCTCAGGCACGGGATTGGATATGACAATGTCGATGTCGCCGCCGCAACGAGGAACGGTATCTTATTCGCCAACGAGGCGACCGCTTCGAGCGAGGATGTCGCGGAGCAGGCGATCATGCTCATGTTCGAGGCGTACCGCAAGAAGAATATCCAGAACAGGATGCTCCGGACATGGACGGAAACGGGGAAATGGAGCTCCGAGCCGATAGCGCCGCTGTACCGCATGGCCGGGAAAACGCTCGGTATCATCGGGTGCGGCAACATCGGGAGCAAGGTGCTCAGAAAAATGAGCGCCATGGGCATGCATATTCTGGTCTGCGATCCCTATCTTTCTCAGGAACGGCTTAATGAACTGGGTATCATACATACTCCGCTCGGGGAACTCCTCGAACGGTCGGACATAGTCACCATCCATGTTCCGGTAACCGGCGAAACACGGGGTATGATCGATGCCCGCACGCTCTCACTCATGAAAAAGACCGCAGTCCTTGTCAATACATCCCGCGGGCCGGTCATCAGGACCGACGATCTCATCGCGGCGCTCAAAAACGGTACAATCGCCGGCGCCGGGCTCGATGTCTGCGAACCTGAGCCGCCTCCGCCGGACAGCGATCTGTTTTCGCTCGATACCGTGGTGATGAGCCCGCATATCGCATGGTACAGCGAAGAAGGCGGCTGGGATATCCGTTATATGATCATGGATGATGTCCGGGCGTTTCTCGCGGGGAAACCGCCGAGGTATGTGGTCAATCCAGAGGTGTATCAAAGCCCCCTGCTGAGAATGAATATTCAGGAATGAGCCTTTCTTCAATTTCCCGTAAGACAACTTTTTTCATTGGAGATGGAGATAGTCATGAAAATACTGTGGTGTATTGCGGGGCTGATTTTCACTGTCACGCCTGTTTCAGCGATAGATTACGAGCCGTGGACCTGCCGCCAGGATTTCGAGACCCGTGAGACAATGGGATGGTCGAGCTATCCGCCCATACAGGACGCCGCCTATGAAGCGCCGTACATCTATCCGGGAACCATTCAGCCCGGCGAGCAGGGAACAGTTCTGTGCAAGATTATCTACCCGCAGTGGAACGCCCCGCAGCTTACCGGCGTGGTCAAACGGCTCAGCATGAGGCTCGATGACCGGAGCCGCGTACGGTTCAGGTACTATATCAAGAGTACGGTCAAACCATCATGGCTCGGCATCGATCTTCCCATGGCGAACGGCGACAGGGTGCGGTCGCGGTTCATGAATCCCGAAACGAACCGGTGGGTGCTCCTCGACCTCGGTATCGCCGACATTCTGAAAGCGGCGGGCCGTGCCCCTGCAGGAGAGCTCGATATAACCGCCCTGGCCGTCACCGTGCGCTTTGAGAGCGCCGATCCCGACATACCCATAGCAGCCGGTTTCGACGATTTCTCCGTCTCGGGATACCGTGAAGCGCAGTTTACCTTCGTGGAGCCGCGAACGGAATCGCTCGACGAGTGGGATTCCGCGATTGCCCTCAATCATTACCGTGAGGGCGATACGCTGTCTATCAGGGGGACATGCGCCTCCTCATCCCCGGACAACGTCACCGTAAGTATAACCCGGTTCGACAGGCCGGAGAAAACGGTATACACCGAAAAACTCGACAAGGATGGCGATTCATGGACTCTCCATAAGCCGCCTGCCCTCGACGGGAAACGGTTTCCGGCGGGAATGTACGAAGTAACGCTGACCGGCGAACGGAAAAAAGAGATTGTCGCACGGTCGATATTTACCTTCATGGTAATGGATGACCGGCGTTTCGCTTCCCATCCACGGCTCTGGTTCGACAGTGAGGGCAGGGAAGCGTTCGTCGCGCGTCTCAAACAACCGAAAAACGCCGCCTTTCTCGAAAAAATCAGGTCCGATGCCCGCGAAGGCCGTGAAAAATACTCCACAGAGCTTCCCTATGATCTCGATTATTTCCCCGAAAAGGGGTGGCTCTCATCGTTCGAGCCGTACCGTACGCGGATAGCGACCATACCCCAGCGGGCCGAGGCAAATGCCATCGTCTCGGTTGTCGATGGCGACGAGGAAGCGGCGGAATGGGCGAAACAGGCGCTCATTGCGCTCTGCCGCTGGCCGACATGGACACACCCGTGGATGGTCAACCGGGGGCATCATATCTACCTCTACCAATACTATACGACCTGCAATCTGGCATTGACCTACGATATTCTCTACGACCGCCTGACCGAAGAGGAACGCGACACAGTCCGGCAGGCGATGATCCGTAACGGTCTCGAACCGGCTTACAGGACGTATGTTGTTGCCGACCAGTGCACGTGCAACGAGTCGAACTGGATACCCGCGATTGTCGGCGGGGCTCTTGCGGGCGCGACTGCGATCCTCGGGGAAACGGGTGACACGACCGGTCTCGAACCCATGCTGAGCGGGTGCCTGTACAAACTGAGAGCGCACATGAATACCGTGTATGACGGCGACAGCGGCTGCCTCGAAGGGTACGGCTACGGGTACGGGACCATGCGTATCTATACCGAGATACTGCCCTTTTTCGAGAAATGCCTCAATATCGACATGTCGCCAATGCTCGACCGTCAGTATACCGAGGGATTCTGGGCAGCCGACCATGACGCCGGGCTCTATTTCACCTTCGGCGATGCCCGGATTACGCCGCCGGATATGTCGGCTTTCCCCTGGCTGCTCGAAAAATTCCGCGATCCCGAGCTTGCCTGGTTCTACGATCTCAATCCGCCGACGCCGTCCTACTACACGTTTCATACCGTTCTGTACGATATCGACGATATCCCGCGCAAACAGCCGGGAAATCTCACGGGCGCAAAGTGGTTCAGGAAAACCGGCACGGTGGTGTTCCGCTCGGGACCCGGCCCGGAGCCATTTGTCCTGACCTTCAGGTGCGGTCCTTTCGGCAATCATCAGCACCTCGACCAGGGAACGTTTTTTCTCTCCGACCGCGGCAGACTCCTTATAACCGAGCAGGAATACAGCGACTATTATAACGATCCTTTTTACCAGAGTCATATAATCCAGCCCATCGGGCACAACTGCGTTCTCGTCGATCATAACCCGCAGAGCCAGAGAACGGGCGATCACGGCGACTATGCGGCCGGAATGAACGATCATGCGCGGATAACATCCTTCGTCAACGGCCGTGACATGGCGTTCGCTCTGGGCGATCTCACCCCGCTCTATCTGGGCAACGTAAAAAGGCTCGAACGCGGTATCCTCTATATAGCTCCCCGTACGGCTGTCGTTATCGACAGGCTTGAGACCCAGCAGGGGGAAGCATCGATGGATGTGCTGTTTCATGGCCCGAAGCTGTCTGACATGGTGCTCGCCGATGAGGATGTTTTCACCGTCAGTTCCGGTATTACCAGACTTGCGGGAATCGCGCTCGGTCAGGATGCCAGACCCTCTCTGACCCTCGATGCCGATCCGGTCAAGCTCGGTATGCTCACAGATAATCCAATCGAACCGCTCGGCCGTGTGACCGTGAACCTTGCAACATCAGGCGGGAAAGCGGTCTCCGCCGTAATCCTGTCAACCGAGCTTCATGTAAGGAAATCGCAGAGCTTCGGGGAATATATGGTCATCGAGTTTGACGACGTTGATGTGCTCATCAACCGGTCGGGCACCGCTGCGGATAACGGATCGATCGGCACGGACGGCCTGTGTGCGGCGCTGTCCCGCGATGGCGGCTTTCTGCTTGCCGGTGCGACATTCGGCTCGATTAAAGGGAAAACCGTGGTGAATTCCGACAGGCCGATAACGGTTCTCATTGAGCAGGATGCCGTCTCCTACAGTACTGTTGAACCCGCTGCGCTCGAAATCCTCTCCCCGGAGCGGGTACACGCTGTTATGGTGAACGGCGAGAAGATAAAAGGCTGGAAATACGACCGCGAGACAGGATTTGTTTCGCTCGGAGTACCTGCGGGACAGGGATCGATCGAATTGAAGAAGTGAAAGTGCGGGGATTGGAGTCTCCAAAAATACAGTATGAGTATATTTCGTTTTCTGGTTAGTAAATTAGCTTATATTAGCTGCTTTATCGAACGAGGATTGTTATTCCCGGAAACGGAGTGAATCGGGTATCCAGTTGTAACTTCGCTCTGTGATGAAAAATAAAAATGGATTCCCGCCCCTGATTAAAGACTCGAAAGTGGCGTCTTTCAAGGAAATGACACTTTGATGTGCAAAACATCTCATGCGTAAGTTTTATGCACTAACCCTGAAATAAGATCGAGAAGACATCTCTTCATGCCCGGCATTCAAATGCCGGTCTATTGTCGATAAGTCCCTGACGGGACTCCTTGAACCACCGATATGTTCAGGTGAGTGCCGGAGGCACTTTTCGGTAATAGCCCAGGGATTCATCCCCGGGAGTCATCGATTGAATATCCGGATTTTGTTTTTTCGCTTATACGCAGTTACCACAAGAACAGGAGTGTTACATGATCGATAACGACACAATAAGGAAGACCTGCGAAGGTCTCCTCGATGAAACGACAGCGTTTCTCGACAGGCTCGTGCGGTTCGAATCGACGCCCGGATACGAAGGCCCCGCGATGGAATGTCTGTACGGGCAGTTCAAGGACCTCGCCGATGTGTGCGAAAAGGTTCCCGTGCCCGAAGACATCATACACGATCCCGATTATGCCTTCAGAATTGACGAGCGTCCGTACGAGGGAAGGCCGAATCTCCGCGTTGTTCTCAAGGGAGACGGCGCCGGGAAAAGCGTTGTCTTCAACGCCCATGTGGATGTCGTCCCGCCGTCTGCCGGCCACGAACGGCCGTTTGACCCGTTCATCCGGGACGGTGAGATGTACGGTCGCGGCGCCATAGACGACAAGGGGCTTGTCGCGGTCATGTGGATGATGCTCAAAGCCATGAAAAAGCTGAGCTTAAGGCCCCACGGCGATGTGATACTCCACATAGTCATCGAGGAAGAGACCGGCGGCAACGGCACGCTCGCGCTCATCAGACACGGTGAAAAAGCCGACTGCTGCATCAATCTCGAGGGATGCGGGATAGGGAAATTGCATACCTCAGTCCGGGGCGCGCTGTGGTTCACCTGCACCTGTTACGGCAGAGCTGGTCATTCCGGGTCGGCTCAGATGACGGTAAGCGCACTTAAAACGGCTTTCGAGGCGATGAGTATCATCGAGGAATACCATGACGACCTGCTGGCCGGGACACACCGCGACGACCCTCTCTTCTCGGAGATCGAAAATCCCATGCCGGTGACATTCGGGCAGATGAAGGCGGGCGACTGGCCTGCCATGGCGCCGCAGATGGCGGTATTCAAGGGTGTATTCGGCATTCTGACAACGCCGAAAGAAAAAGTTATGGCTGAGATGATCGACCGGCTGAAAACCCGTGGATCGGAATGGCTGAGCGGGAATTTCGAAATCACGTTCGATTACCGTCACGACACGAGCAGGATCGATCCGGAGCTCCCGTTTGTCAAGCTTCTTGGGCAGTGCTTCGAGGAAATGGGAATTCATTCGGAAATCGCCGCTCTTCCGGCCTCGGCGGATACGTGGTTTTATACCAATATCGCGGGGATTCCCGGGGTTCTGACCGGCTGCGGCGGGATCGGAACTGCTCATACCGCATATGAACGTGTCAGGCTCGATGAAATCCCGGTCGAATCGGCCGTCATGATCCTCTTTATAAAAAAGTGGTGCGGTTTTACCGTTTCATAGGAAGACAACGTATCTGATCCGACCTATCATAAAAAATTTAATGGAACGCGGATTCTCGCGGATCAGGCGGATTTTCACGGATTTGTCTTTTATTTATATCTTTCAGGAAGTTAACGAATAATAATTGCTAACATATAGTATAAATAATATATTATATCTATTTGTGTCTTTGTGGTTAAATATTCTCATAAATAATCCGGGCTGAGATACTATAGGAGGAACTCGGTATGGAGTTTGAAAATGAAATAAAGATGTTTGAGTTCATGGAACAGTTCTTTTATGCGGGAGCGCTTTCGGATATTCTCGATGAAATGGGTTACCCGGAATGCGCGGTGAGTCCTGCCGCGATGATTCGTCCCCTTTTCTCGGAGGCAGTATGCGCCGGACGTGTCCGTACGCTGCTGAACGCTCCCATGAAGACGGGGACATCCGATCCGTACAAGCTCGCCATCGAGCTGCTCGACAGCCTTATACCCGGAGAGGTGGCTGTCGCTTCGTCCGACAAGCCCATCGAAACCGGGATCATGGGTGAGCTGTCGGCTGCTGCCATGATGAAACGCGGCGGGAGAGGTGTCATCGTGGACGGCTATACCCGTGATGCCCGTAAACTGATCAATCTGAAATTTCCGACGTTTGTAAGAGGAATTTCGCCCATCGATTCCACCGACCGCTCGGCCGTTGTTGAATACGATTCCCCCGTCATTATCGGCGGCCGTCGCGTTAAACCGGGCCAGATTGTGTTTGCCGATCTCGACGGGATGGTGTTCATTCCTCAGGTTGTTGAGATGGATGTGATCCAGGAGGCGGCAAAACGGGTCAAGGTCGAGAATGAAATACGGTCAAGGCTCGAGAGTGGAGCCTCAATGCGCGAGATGTGGGATAAATACCATGTACTTTGAGCGCAACCGGAGAGAATAAAACTGTACGATAGCCGTAATACACGAAAAGCGCATAACCGGGAAAATCCGGTCATGCGCTTTTTTTATTATTATGCAATGATAGTGTTCTGTATCGGTAACAGATCAGCTTCTGCTCTTTATCCATCGAAGCATGCCGTTATGTATCACTCCATGTGCTCAGACGCTTCTTTTCTGCGCTGTGGCGCGGGTTGCTCCGGTTGAAATGCCGCCGTCCACGAGGATTGTCTGGCCGGTCATGTACGCGCTTGCATCGGAAGACAGGAAGACAATGGTGCCGTCGAGGTCGTTCGGATGTCCCGGGCGTTTGAGCGGGATACGGTCGACGAGGTAATCGACCCATTCCTTGTTTTCGTAGAGCACCGCGGTCTGTGCGGTCTTGAACCAGCCCGGAGCGAGACAGTTGACCGTTATCCCGTATAATCCCCAGTCATCCGCAAGGCTCATGGTAAGCTGCTTGATTCCGCCGCGGCTTGCACAGTACGGCCCGAGCGCGGCATACCCGAACACGGAGGTGACCGACCCGATATTGACGATTCTTCCGTATTTTCTCGGAATCATCTTCTGCGCAACGGCCTGCGCCATGAAAAACGGCCCCCGGAGGTTCGTGTCGACCACGAGGTTCCAGTCATCCCATGTTACATCCACCGCCGGTTTGCGGACATTGCACCCCGCGTTGTTCACGAGGATGTCGATTTTGCCGTAATGGTCGTACGCCGCATCCACCGCCTTCCGGATGCTCCCGTACTCACGGACATCGAGCTCGACGGGGAATACGCGGACGCCGAGAGCTTCGATTTCTTCCCTGACGGGCGCAAGAGAGGCGATAGAACGGCTCGTGACCACAAGATCGGCGCCGGCGCGTGCAAGCGCCCGTGCAAAGTAGAGTCCGAGTCCACGGCTCGATCCCGTTACAATCGCCGTTTTCCCGGTCAGGTCAAAGAGATTCTCGCTCATGCCCCGTTATCCTTCCTGGTATACCACCATGATGTATTCAGCATTTTCTGTCAACGTTTCACCAATCAGATTTCGTTGCCTTCGAGGATTTCCTCGAGATACACTTCCTGGCCACGGCGGGCCGATGTATAGAGGGCCTCGATGAGCACGAGTGACCGTCGCCCTTCCTCGCCGCTGCATATGAGCTCTTCGCCTGTCCTGACCGCAGAGATGAAATTCGCCATCTGCATGATGTGGCCCTCGACGGGGAATGTTTTATAGGACGAGGCAGCGGTGCCCGCTTTACCGGCGACACCGGTAATCGTTTCCTGCGCCACGGTTTCCTTGGAATCGGAGACCGCCCAGCTTGTAATGGTGTCCTCGACAAGGATCGCCGTTCCGAGGGTGCCGTTGATATCGAACACATTTCCCTGGCCGGGATTGCATGCAGTCGCTGTCTGGAGACGACCGTACGCGCCGTTCTTGAAAGTGAGCAGGGCGAGGGCGATGTCTTCCACCTCGATTCTGACATGGGCGACTGTATCCATCATTGCATAAATCTTTTCGACGTCACCCATCATGTAGAGGAGAAGATCGATGCCGTGAATCCCCTGGGTCATTGTGGAGCCGCCGCCTTCCTGCGCCCATGTCCCGCGCCAGTCTGCGCTGTCGTAGTAGGCCTGGTTCCGCCAGTACTTGATCGAAGCATCGCCGAACACCATTTTACCGAATACGCCGTCCGCAATAGCTTTCTTTATCCTGTTCGGTGCTTCTTCCGTCCTTTTCTGGAAGATGACAGCGAGCTTGACTCCGCTGTCTCTTGCAGCCCGGATCATGCGGGTTGCGTCCTTCACATTGATTGCCATGCTCTTTTCGACGATGATATGCTTGCCAGCCTGGGCGGCGCCTATTGTATGTTCGGCATGGAGTCCGGAGGGGGAGCAGACATTGATGGCGTCGATATCGGGGCGTTTGAGCATTTCACGCCAGTCGGTATAGACATCGCAGTGATGTTCTGCGGCGAATTTTTCGGCGTTTGCCTTGACGACATCGGCAACAGCCACGATTTTCCCGTCCGGGTGTGCTTCGATTGCCTTTGCATGATAGGTGCTTATAACCCCGGCGCCTATTATCCCGAAACCGAATTTCTCTGACATTACTTTCCTCCGGAATTAATCACGTTAACATTTTATTGCTCCGGCGAATAAATAATTATACTGACATTCGGAATAGATACCGAAACAAGTCCGGCATGACGTCAACCGATGTCACTGTTTAATCACCTGAGCAATAAATCGTATATGATTCTCAAAAATCGTTTTTATAGTCATCCGCCCTGCCAGCTGCCCGTACGGGTCATGCCGCGTTTTCACGGGCTTTCTTGAGCACGGCGGAACCCATGAAATCGTTTTCAGTCACATCGATATCGTGAAGCTCGGAAGCATTTTTACGCACCTTCCTGATTGCTTCGGCGATTTTTTCGATTCGTCCGCTTTCGGCGAGGAACAGGTTCTGTTCGAGGAAAACGATTTCCCTGCATGTCCGTTCCGAAACGGGGCTCGGGAGATACCGCATGGACAGGGTTTTGTCCGTTTTGTATAAGGGCTGCTCATAGAGCGGCATGGGATAGAATGACGAACACACGACACCTTCTTTGTTGAGAGCCGCCAGAAACTGTGCCCTGCTGGCACCATCGAATTCTTCGCTTATGAAGCGGAGGTTGACAAGATGGTGGCCGTGACGATCGCAGTAGGGCTGCCAGACGAGCGGTTCGATACCCTCGATGCCATCGAGCAGTCTGTAGAGCAGTTTTGCGTTTGCTGCGCGTTTTTCCGTGTGTTCCTCGAGACGTTCGAGCTGGGCAAGGGCAAGGGCTGCCTGCAGTTCGGTATAGCAAGCATTCCAGCCGAACCGGTAGTGAATATGGCCCGCATATTTTTCACGGACTCCCCGGCCGAATTTGCCGATGCTGTAGTGAATGAGATCGATAAAATCACGGTCGTTGCTGACAACGATTCCGCCTTCACCGCTCTGCATGTTTTTCGACTGCTGGAAGCTGAAAGAACCCGCATCGCCCAGTGAGCCGGATTTACGGCCCTTATAGATGGAACCGTGCGCCTGAGCGGCATCTTCGAGCACTTTAATTCCATGCTTCCGGGCTATTTCCATGATGGGGTCCATGTCGCAGGGGTGTCCGCCGATGTGAACGGGAATGATTGCCCGTGTTTTCGGAGTCACTGCCTCCTCGATCCTTGCCGGGTCGATATTGAGCGTCTTCGGGTCTATGTCCACGTACACGACGGTGGCTCCGACATGGTGAGGTGCGGTCGCTGTCGCCATGAAGGTGACCGCCGGGCAGATGACCTCGTCTCCGGGGCCGATGTCCCATGCTTTGAGGGCAAGCTCCATCGATACCGTCCCGTTTGCCACCGCTGCGCCGTATTTGCAATCGCAGTACCGGGCAAATTTGTCGTTGAGTTCACGTATCTTGGGGCCTAATCCGGTGCCTCCCCAGAGATCGCTTGAAAGAACCTCATCGAGGAGCTCACGTTCGCGTTTTCCGGCAAAGGGCCATTTGGGCCAGGAACCGGTTATGGTCGGCTGTCCGCCGAAAATTGCAAGTTCACTCATTAAAAAGCCTCCTTATAAGTAGATACTGTCACATTCAATATCAATTTCATCTATTTCTGTTAGTGCTCTGTAAATGGGCAAAAATAATAAACCCTGCAGGTTTATATACCTATGGAAAAGCAAATTATTCGAAGTGATATCGAAAAAATAATATACATCTTTTAATGGTGCAATAAAATCATTTTCCTCAAAGCGTCATATAACCTATGATATACCATGTTTTTTTGGTGCATAACGAGATCAAAATAAAAAAGCCCCCTTAATCGGGGGCTTTTCTGCATGTGGCGCTATTCCGCATCCTGTCGGATCGCAGATATTGTCACAGCCAGCGGCCGATACGTTCTCCGGCTTCCGTGGCTTCACGGATGCGGCCGAGTCTGGCGCAGTCGCCGATGATATGAAACTCCGCCGCTTTGATGGCGAGTTTGCCCAGTGTTCCGCTCATCGGCGCGATATGCATGGACACGTCTTCCGGATTGAATGTCAGCGGTTTTTTGAATCCGGTCGCAATGACCACGATATCGGCCTCGATACCTCCCTTTTTACCGCTCGGGAGAATCGCTTCGATACCTTCATCGGTGACTTTGCTGAGCTTTGTCCCTGTTCTTACGGTGACATGTTTCTTTTCGAGGAGCGCGAGCATGGGGAATTTCACATCCATGACCACATTCTCCTCCATGAGGCGCGGGAGCATTTCGACGATGGTAACCTTCCAGCCGTTGTCAGCCAGATGACATGCGGTTTCGCAGCCCACATCGCCGCCCCCGACAACCACGGCTTTTTTGCCTTTATAACGTGACACATCGCGGAGAACATCGACCGCCGATGCGACATGAGGCATGTCGATACCGGGAACACCGGGCACCGAAGGCTCGGCGCCAACCGCGATAACGAGCGCATCGGGGGCTTCCTGCTCGACGAGCTCAGGTGTGACTTCGGTATTGAGCCTGAGTCTGACCGTGCTTTCGCCGAGCTCGGTGTTGTACCAGTCGAGAAGGCGTGCCACATCCTTCTTGCAGTCCGGCCTGCTGCCGGGATACACCATCCCGCCGATGTAAGGCCGCTTTTCGAAGAGCGTGACATCATGCCCCCGTTTCGATGCTGTCAGCGCACACCGTATACCAGCCGGGCCGGCGCCGATAATCATGACTTTTTTCTTTTTCGAGGGTGTTGAAAGATACTGTTCGGCCTCGTGACCGAGATACGGATTCACCGAGCACCACAGCGGTTCTCCGGCCCAGAGCTGACGGTAGCAGACGTTGCACCGGATACACGGAACCACCTTTTTTCCCGCCTTCGCTTTTTTTGCCCAGTGGGGGTCGGCGAGCGATGGACGGCCGAGGGCGACCATGTCGCATTTCCCCGATGCGATGAGCTCCTCCGCTTCCTCGGGCACAGTTATTCCCCCGGCCCCGATGATCGGAACACCGGGCGCTGCTTTTCTGGTCTCCACGGCAAGCGGAATCAGGTTGTTCCGGGGCATATAGAGCACGGGAACGGCGGAATAATCGTCCATGTATTCGAATGTTACCGCGGTTGTGGAAGGGTGGAGGTAGGCAACGCCGAGCTGCGCTATGTGGCTGGCGATCTGCTTTCCCAGTTCGATATCGACACCGCCTTCGAGGTGCTCGTGGGCGCTGAACTTGAAACCGACCGGGAAATCGGGGTATTTCCCCCTGATCCCGGAGATTATGTCACGGGGGAATTTCATCCTTCCTTCGAATGAACCGCCGTATTTGTCGGTTCGTTTATTGAGTGCCGGAGACATCATCGACCCGATCAGATAGGAATGTGCACCGTGCACCTCGACGCCATCGTAACCCGACTCGATCGCCCTGCCCGCGGCGATTACGAATGCCTCGACAAGCTCATCGAGCTCACCGGTGGTAAGGGCGCGCGGCTTTTCGGTATAGATGGGGCTGTATATCGCCGAGGGAGCCTCGCCGCTCAGCTGCCCTCCCGCAAGGGCAATCTGGAGGAATACCCTGGTGTCGTACTGATGAATGCAGTCCACAAACCGCTTGTGATGGGGGATGAAACGGTCATGGGTAATCCCGGCGACAGGGAGCGTGGACAATTTGTTATGCACCGGGGTGAACGGTGTGATTATCATGCCGATTTCCCCGATGGCACGCTCCTCGAAATAACGGATACTGTTGAGCGGATACGGTTCGTCGAGGCTGCTGATACCGATTCCCATCGGCGCGAGCACGGTACGGTTGGCTACGGTTACTTTCCCGAGCCGTATCGGGCTGAAGATGTGTTGTAGAGCCATTTATCTCTCCTTGAAAAATGTATTAAATCATGGTTTTGGACTGTAGTTTTACTATATAGAAAGTTCCGATACTGTTGTCTGTCAACAGAAATAATATTCCTTTGTGTTTTACCTTATGCCTTGTGCCATATGCCTTCTGCCATTACTGTTGACTTTCACGAATGTATTGTATATACTGCCCACATTTGAAAAATACAAAGATAAATATACGTTTTTTTCACTTTTTTTCGGGGATTTGAATGGATACACGTATATCACGGCTTGTGGAAGAAATATGCCCAGGGATTATCGTAATCCGTCACGATCTGCACAAGCATCCGGAAATCGGCCTGAAGGAATACAGGACCGCCGCGGTGATCGAAACGTTTCTCGACGATATCGGTGTGACTCACCGGCGATGTACCGAAACAGGCGTCGTTGCGGAAATAGGCCGCGGTAATGGCCATGTTGTCGCCCTGAGAGCGGATATCGATGCCCTCGAGATGCCTGACCTTTCAGGTCTCCCGTATGCCTCGGTTCACGAAGGCCTGTGCCATGCGTGCGGACATGACGGCCATACTGCGGTGCTGTTAGGTACGGCGTGGGTGCTCAGGAAGCTCGAGCACGAGCTCGCCGGAACGGTGAAGCTCATTTTCCAGCCTGACGAAGAGGGAGGCACCGGAGCGGATACCATGATACGGCAAAGAGTGCTCGGCGATCCTGCACCGGAAGCGATTTTTGCCCTCCACGGGTGGCCGGATATTCCGCTCGGAAAGGTCGGATACCGGTTCGGGCCCGCCATGGCGTCCGTCAACAGCTTCAGAATCATTGTCAGGGGAAAGGGCACCCACGGCGCCATGCCGCATGCCGGAGTCGATCCCGTTACCATCGCCGCGCGCATCATCGGGGGTATCCAGCTTGTTCGGTCGCGGATGACCGATCCGCTCTCACCTTTTGTTGTCACGGTGGGTACCGTTCACGGCGGCACGGCGGTTAACATCATTCCCGACGAAGTTACCCTCGGCGGAACCATACGAACGCTCGACCCCGCGACACAACGTGCGGTCCACGGCATGCTCGCACGTATGGCCGAAGGAACGGCACGGGCATCGGGAGGAGAGGCTGAATTCGCGATTCTCGACGATTTTCCGCCCACAATCAATGAAGACCGGTCAACAGCACTTGTCCGTGATGTTATAAGTGATACATTGGGGCCGGAGAACGCGGTCGAAATAAAAACCTCTGCCATGGGTGGTGAAGATTTTTCGTTCTTTCTCAGGAAGGTACCCGGAAGCTTCTTCATGCTCGGTGTTGGAGGGAGTATACCGATTCATAACACATCGTATGATTTCGATGATCGGGCGCTCCCGGTCGGTATCAGAATCATGTCTGAGATAGCTGTGCGGTTTATCGGGTGCGGTCTGAAATGAGGCGGGGGATAGTACGCCATAGTATATAGATATTAGATCATCATACTAATAAAATACCACTGGCACACGTAATAATAATGCTCAATGGTAAAATGCAAATAAATGATAAATGGAGTATTTTTCGTTAATAAGACCATGTCATGAAGTATCGCGTATGTGATAATCATGATTTATAAATACTGATCAAACAAAAGCCCGTCGGTCTCTGCAATCACGAGAATCACGTGCGACACCAATCCATTTCGAGCGTCTGTCGTTCCCTGACCGGCGATCGGTCGGTGAGCGACGTTCAGTACCCGAACGCTTATCCTGGGCAACATCGACCAGTTTTTGACGCCTGTCGTTTTTCATTCGGCGCATCTCTTTTGACATGACCATTTCTCCTGGCTATGATATAACTATTTATATTATAAATGTGTTGTGTTGTCTTCGGTCTTTCATTTACTTCACAGTACTCCCGGATTATTATCATAATGTGCGCAAAATCTTCATTATTATATATAGAGATTTGTCTCCAAGAAACATTTTTTTTCCAAAATCCACATGAAGAATAAAAAAACAATCGAAAAAAATTGATCGGGAATAAAAAAGCCCCTGTTTTCAGGGGCTTCTGAGTATATAGTCTAACAAATAGGTTAGATAGGTTTCACTTTAATAGCCTGGGGACCTTTCTGTCCCTGGCCAATTTCAAACTCTACCGCCTGATCTTCGTGAAGGGTACGAAATCCTTCAGCTGCAATACTCGTGTGATGGACAAAGAGGTCTTCGCCGCCGTCATCGTTTGTAATGAAGCCGAAACCCTTGTGATCGTTGAACCATTTGACTCTACCTGTGGGCATTAACGCCACTCCTTGTTTTACGAGGCCATAAGCCTCAAATACACCCTCATTTTTCTTCGAGGAACAAAGCCGAGGGTTATAGCCAGATTCCCCATCTTCAATGATTATTACCCTGATCGAATTGTTCGGATTCATTGCAGAAAATGAACGCAGGAAAAGGGAAAACATTTTTTGAAGTATATACCTTATCCTTATATGATAATCATTTTAATAGATAAAGTCAACTATTATTTTTATTCCCGGCATACATCCTTACTCAATGGTTACCATTCTGGCCGATGTTAACCAATCCCTGCGATCCCAGCCTGTCCTCGAGTTGTTTCAGGTAAAGGCTCGGAGGATCCACGTGTTTATCCCATGATTCGATGTAACCATCCTTCAGGGTCAGGTCCTGATAATAGGTGTTGAACACAGTCGCATGGATTCCGATATGTCCGAATGCGTAATTCTGCGCAGTCGGAGGTTTCTGGATGAGGTATTGTCCCTCGCAGTTCCAGAAGACGCAGTCTGCACCTGCCCAGCCGATGGAAATTCCTTTCCAGAACCGCGCGGTCAGCGGAGCAAGAACGTTGTCGTAAAGAGCCCCTGTCACATATTTAAAATGAGGTTCGCTGCTCGAATAGGGTATGATTGCTTTACAGTCGAGGAATACGTTTGGTCCGCACGCCTGATAACCGCTCAGCACAAACGAGTGACGTCCCTTGTCGGAAATACACCTCTGGACTAGGGTGAGCTGTCCCTGAATCTGGTACGTGAACCGCCGTCCTCCGGCACGGACAGACACCGGCTCCAGTGAAACGCAGTCCTGTACCGTCACCCATTTGGCGCCCTGTCCGACACTGATCATGCTTCCGGCGAAATGAAGGGCGGTGACATTCCTGACCCAGGCGTTTTTTATATTGTCGAGCGTGATGAAATTCCAGTAATGGTTCTCGTCGGCATAGTACTCTTCCCCGATGTACGGCTGACGGTCGATGTTGCCATAGGAATTGGAACGTACCGTAATATCGAAATCCGACATTCTGCGAAGATGCTCAATTCCTGCATTGAAGATTCGTCCCCTGTCGGTATATTTCACCAGCTCGCCGCCGCCCCATTTCGTTTCGACAGCACAGACAAGGGGAGCATCGACTGTTACCGTATTACCCCTGATTTCAGTGATTACACGATCGAATTTTATGGTGAATGGTTCCCATCGCCAATCCTTGTTTTCAAGATTCATACCGAGCTCGTTGATCCAGTCCTGATTACCATGACGGCACACCAGTACCGTATCCCCGATCTTGTAATCTTTCGTGTTTTCCACTGTGAAGCTCTTCGCACCCACGGGAACATAATCATCCGTAATGCGGCGTGATGAGCCCGCGGCCTCGTCCCGGCAGGTCTCGCCGCCGACTACGATCAGGCTGGCCGTTTCCCGGTTTCGGTATCCGCCCTCGAATGTTCCGAGACCGATCAGAATCGTCCCCGTGTCGCCCTGGCTCTCGCCCCGTAAAACCACTCCGCTCGCCGTGATACGGAGCGGTGATGCGAGCGTATAGTATCCCTGTTTCAGCAGTACCGCTCCACGAAAGCCGTTTTTGTCCAATGGAATATTCGAGACACGGTTGATGGCATCCTGGATAACAGGTGTGTTGTCCCCTTCCACAGGCCATACGGTTTCCCTGACCGGTACATAAGGAAGCGCGACTCCTCCGCCCATATAGCCGGCATGGGAGAAATCGGGAATGATGTTGCCCCGCTCATCCGGAATGTATACAAGCTTTCCATCGACGCCCGGGTACACGAGACTGCAATAGTTTTGCGTAAAGACTGTATGTGCAAGAAAAAACAGAAGTGCGGATGCGATGATGATTCGAATCGCTGAGAAATGCCACATGGGTCGGTTTTGCATCGCTTGCCATCCCTCCCTGCTTCGGATTTGATTCGAGAATCGTTTGGTATAGTATACTTAACCCGGATTATATCTCTACTTAATTTTACGAGAGTATGAAAAATATTTTCTGTATACAGATTATGAGCAATTTTTCCTTGCAATTCATCTGTTTTCTTTTCATTATTTTAATACACCCTTAGAGTTATTGGTTGTTGTTTATTCTTGTTCCTGAAATCATGTTTACAACGCGATAACCAGTTTGGGTGTTTTTTTTCGCAAAGTCGGTCTATGTGATATATTATAATATACCGATATAACTGGAGATTGCCATGGGCGGGAAATCACTATGGTGTTTGTCCGTTGTTTTAATGATGATGCAGACATCTTTTTCCATACTCCATTGTGAAGAAATTACAAATATTATGATAATTCCCGAAAGCAACAACAACGGGTATGAAATTAAATATGATCTCCTGGATAATGATACAAACGCTTTTTTTGAGGTTACGTTCAAGGTTACCGAGGACGGGGGTTCATCATACTATACCCCCAAAACGGTTACCGGTGATTATGGTAAGGGTATATCTCCCGGGAAAGAGAAATATATCCATTGGGCTTCGCGGGCAGATTTGAACAAACAGCTTTCTGCAGAAGCACGTTTTGAAATGGCATCAAGACGGCTGGGTTCAAATGAAATCGGAAGCCTGAATGTTATCGGCCTTCCCACTGAAGCCCGGGTATATCTCGATAAAAAAGACCTCGGTTTTTCACCGATTCGTTTCAGAGAAATTCCAACCGGTGAATATCAGTTACGTATTTTAAAAGATGAATATGAAGAATACGCCAAAATCATCATAATCGAAGGCCGCAAAACAAATGAAATAATATATTCCTTGAAACCGACCTTCGGTACTCTCAATATCGAAGGATACCCGGGTGATGCCTCTGTTTTTATCAACGGGCAGCCCGTCGGAAATACTCCAATACAGAATAGAAGGATCAAGGCCGGATATTACGAAGTTAAAATCCGGAAGGATAAATTTGAGGAATATACAACCAATACTGAAATAACCCCCGGTATACTCACTTCCCTGACATACGATCTTAAGGTTATCAATTACAGTTTCTTGTCGATCCGTGGAACGCCGGAACAGTCGATTGTCTTCCTGGATGATAAAGAATTGGGAAGGGCGCCGCTCGAACTTGTCAGAATTCCTCTCGGGATGCATACTCTCACGGTTAAAAATCCCGGCCACAAGGATTATATGACAACGTTTTCGGCAGAACCTGATAACACGAACGAAATGACCTATGAGCTCATTAAGCGAAGCCCATGGTACCGCCAGAAAAAGTATCAGGTTCTTCTCGGGGGTGTCGGTCTTGCAGGTGCCGGATATTTTTTACAGCCCGGCAAGGAAGAAACACCGGTATTGCCCCCGATCGGCCCGGGCCCGGATCTTCCGGATTGATGATGGTATAACGGTTCGGGCTGTATAATATCACTCCTGGTGTTGTTTCGGGATTATTCAGTTCAGGTGCGGGTACATGAACATGTCATTATAGTTATTTTTTTCCTCTGATCAACCGGCTGTCTTCGTTTATTCGAGAGGAAATATATGAACAATATCAGAGTATTTCTCGGTTTGATTTTCTTCTTCTGTTTCCATAATGTTGCAGTCGCTCAGAATAACAGCGAGGCTTTTTTTGCGCTTGATACGGTTATTTCATCCGCGGGATATCAGGGACAGAATAATCCGACCGGTATAGGCCCGAACAGCTATATCGGATTTGCTGTGTATGTAAAAAATGTGGACAGCCTGAGAGGTTTCTCGATTGAATGTACATGGGATGGCTCAAAAGCAGAGTATAGAACGACATCTTCCGGGACCGATGTGCAGGAAAACACCATGGTTTTCAACGGATCGACCGTGACGTTCGCCAGTGAGACGAATGTACTGGGGGGAAACCTGTTAACGGCAGGGGAAATAAACCAGACCGGAAAATATTCAAGAGATTTTGTACGGCAGGGAAGCAGTATTAATACCGGCAATTACGGGCTTCTTCACATGTGTGTGTTCAAAACGGGCGCCTCTTTTACGGCGCAGGATATTTTAAATATAAATGTCCATATCAAAATTACTAATGATAGTGGAATATTACGTGATTTAGGATCGCGAGTTTTTTCGGTCAATCAGACGGTTTACCCGATAAACGTTCTTTCCCCCAATGGCGGCGAACATTGGCAGGGGAATACGCGCAAGGTAATAACATGGCAGACTGTATCGGTAAATTCCGTCAATATCGAATACTCTGCCGATAACGGGAGTTCATGGGCAACAATAGGATCGCATGTTGATGCTTCGAAGGGATATTATCCCTGGTCGGTTCCCAATAATAACGCATCAAAATGTCTTGTTCGCATCACCGACAGCAACAATTCCTCCGTTTTCGACAAGAGTAACGGCACATTCTCGATAATTTCAACTCCATCAGGTTCTTTCACTCCGTCTGCTCTCACATTATCGTCTCCTGAAACCATTCATTATGCTTTTGATCATACGCAGCTATCGATACCGGTAACGGTTTCCGGCACTCCGGCGCTGGTGACCCTGTGCGTGTTCACGAAGGACAAGGCTTCGGAAATTATAAGTACACGAAACGGTTTTCTCGGATGGCATTATGTCAACAAGATCGATACCTGTGTATATGTCGCGGCTCCCGTCATGATGTCGGAAGGAAATAATACAATAACCTGGGATGGCCGTGACAACGACGGGAAAATATGTGCCTCCGGAGATTATACCTACTATCTGTGGGGTTATGACGCTGTCAATGCGAGAGTTGCGGCAATCAATATCACGGCCGGTAATTCGAATGCAGTCAATATTCGCCCGTTTTATGATACTCAGATACTCGAAAAGGATGAAAATGGTATTCCGCTCGCCAATCCTGTTTTTGCCGGGAAATATTACAAATGGAAAATCGGTAACGATCCTGTGGATGCACAGTTACTGGAAACCATGACTGTTTACAGCGAATCGGGATGGGTTCAGAAGCAACGGTATGTCATTCAACCGGATGACTGGAACTATGTATTCTTTCCTATGCATAACCCGGATTGGAATACAGGAGGCATCTGGAAATACAGATGGGTCCCGAACGGTGAGGCAGTGGTAGAGAAGGATTGGGGAGACGGCGGCGTTGTTCTATGGGATCAGACACAGAACAGGCAAATGAACGCGGTTACCGATGGTATCTTCCTCTATGTTACAGCCAATCCATACCAGGAAAACTATTTCCATGATGAACTCTGGATAGTGGACATCGATTCCGGAATGCTGATGGAACTTTTCGATATAACGGAATTCTGGGCAAGTATTGAAGATTATGACAGGGGTGGACAGATGCATGGCGGGCCCGGAACGATGTCCATCAGAAATAACCTCCTTTTCCTCGGCTGTCACTGTTCATGTCTCAAACAGGTGATCGATCCGATGAGGGGATTGGATGATTTTAACGATCTGGTCGTTTACGTCAACGGCAACGGCGATTACATTCTGGATCATAATTTTGCGCCGGATGCAACTATGCCATGGGTATGTAATGACTACAATGTCGGGCCGTATACCTATACTTTCGTTTCCGACGCCAATTATTTTGCTCTGAGTCCGTCTTTCGATCTCGGAGCAGTTTCGTTCGGTCTTTTGGCGCCCGATGGAACCGGCATGGGTTATTATGCATTCGCAGGAGAAACCGCCGCCTACAAGTACGGGATTGACATATGTGACAACGGCTCTGCTTTTGACGGCATCTATTCGACAGTCGCTAAAACAACGAGTGACGGCACTCTTAAAACCGAAGACGGAACCTGGTATTCAGGCTGGGATTCGATCAAGGGAACGATCACCTCATCGGTTGTCACGTCGGCGGAAGTGCCGTCTTCCGATGAAGAAATATCAGCATATTTCGGAGAGTCTTCATTCGCCGCCAGCAGCCGTATCACCATTCCTGTGTATATCGATATGTCAAAAAGCTCATACAGCCTCGGAGAATATTCGGTGTCGGTGTTATGGTCGACATCACGGCTCCGCTATGTGAGTACATCCGGCGGCGCAACATCGGGATGGAGCAATCCCCTCGTAAACGATTCCGGAACGGGGCAGGGAGAGCTGAAATGTTCCGGCATCTACGCTCAGGGTTCTTCGGGGAACGTAAATGTATTCAATATCGTTTTCGATGTCATCGGAAGCGCCGGGTCCGGCGGAACGCTTGATCTGAAACTCATCAGCCTGTCGGCTGCGAAGTCGTATGACAATCTTTTATCCATAACGACGATAGGCGAATATACATACACTATTGCCGGAGCAGCCGAAGAGGGAATCTGGGGTGATGTGAACGGCAACGAAACGGTGAACAGCGCGGACGGGCTGATAATTGCAAGCTACGGTATCAATATACCGGCCGGTTCATTCGAATCCGGTGTTCTCAAATGCGGGGATGTCAACGCCGATGGGAAAAAAGACCTGGCGGACGGGCTGATCTGCGCACGGTATGGTATTCAGCCGGATTACTCCGGTCTTCCCGCGAGGATCGGACGACGTCTGGGCACCGTAGCTAAAATGGTCCCCGAACAGGCCCGCGTGTTGCATGAACGGGCGATTCCAACCATAGAAGCGCATGTTTCCGAGACAAACGATATCATTATCGACTCATCGGTCAGTACGGCGGGACGGCGAACTCTTATCGGAGCGGCTTCCGTCATACTCCGATGGGATCCGAACGTATTCCGTTATAACGGTATCGACGAGAATTCTACGGGAAGTATAATTATCAACGATTCCCTTACCGGCGAAGGCGAGCTTCGGATAGCACGTATAAGAGTTAATGGCGAAACCGCGTTCGGGTTTCCCGGTGTGAGGCTGCAGTCTCTCCATGAAAATCATGCAGGTTCCGTGAGTCTGGAAGTACTCGATGCCGTTGATGCCGAAATGTTTGCATATCTTGAGACCGATCACCGGCGGGTATATCCCGATGACGGGTTAACCGGCATGTCACCCGTATCTTTTAAACTCAGACAGAATGTACCGAATCCGTTCAATCCTGTCACATCGATATCATATACGGTATCCGCGCCTGCACATGTAGTGCTCACGTTATATAACGTTTATGGACAGAAAGTGAGAATCCTCGCCGACAGATACGAATCTTCCGGAACCCATGAAGTTATCTGGGACGGTACCGATGATGACGGGAGGATTGTCAGTTCCGGAGTGTATATCTATCAGCTTGTCACAAGCGGGTGGAGTGACCGGAAACAGATGCTGTTGCTCCGGTAATCCGGGGTGTGATCCACGGGCTTATATAAAGTGATGATTATCTTGTTTGGCTTTCTGATATCGTATTCTTTTTTTGAACCAACATAGAATAATATAAAGAGCCCATTTATATATCGGAGGCTGACCATGTACAGGCTCATATGTGCCCAGATCGCAGTCATTCTTCTTTCACACTGTGCATACGCCGCAAGTTTTGTCCCTACTCAGCTTAAAATATCGGCACCGGGCAACATTCAGTATAATTTTGATGGTTCCACCCTGACGATACCTCTGAATGTCAGTGGCACTACGGCTACAACCTTGTTTTGTGTTTTTACGAAAGACAAGGCATCGTCAATCAGGAATATACGAAACGGGTATCTGGGCTGGCATTATGTCAACAAGATCGATACCTGTATCTACATGTCGGCTCTGACCAATCTTGCGACCGGGACGAATGTTCTTTACTGGAACGGCAAGGATAATGATGGAAATATTGTTCCTCCAGGAGAATATACATACTACATATGGGGTTATGATTCTTTCAGTGCCAAGACACTGCTGACAAAGCAGATTACTCCCAATCCATGGAACCGCATAACGCTCGAAACACACGATGAGCAGGGTTCTCCTCTTGTCCACCCTGTGATCTGGGCAGGCAGCGGTGACCGGGGCGGAGGAAGTGCCTCGAATACGGCTCTCAGGGAACACAGCAATAAAAAATGGATTGTCGGGTATGATCCTTATGACGCGACCCTTCTGGAAACATGCGCATCGTGGGAAGTCTGCGATCCCGGTGGGCTGGCGTGGCATCCCGATGATCACCGGGAATTTTTCAAATGCAGTCTCAATAATAATGGAAATAAGGTCCTGTATGCATGGAAATGGATCCCCAACGGTCAGGCAGAGAAACAGATGGACTGGGGTGAGGACGGCGAATATATATTTGCGGTACCTAACCTGGCCGGATGGGAATATGGACCCGGTGTGGTCAGTAACGGCGGAGATTACCTTCTCGTAACACAGGGTGATATGTCTGGAAATACTACCAAACCCGAGTTGATCTATGTGGATGTCGATACGGGAGCAGAGGTTAAACGGTACGATCTGTCATCCTGGTGGGTTAATATGGGTGACGCGGAAGCCGGTGCCCAGGCAAACAACGGGCCGGCGCTTATTTCCATGTGGGGTGATGCCGCTGCTCTCGGATCGCTTGCATCGTGTGTCAATATGCTCTTTGACGTTCTCTACATTTCTGAAAATGAAGCCGTTCTCTGGGTAAACCAGAACGGCGATTATATCGGCGATCACAATTTCGAGATTGATTCACCCAAGCCGTGGGTATGCAATGATTATAATGTCGGTCCTTATAAATATAATTTTGTTTTCGATAACAACGGATTTTCCTTTTTCCCCTGTTATGATTTGGGCGCCGTGTCATTCGGCATGTTTGCTCCGGACGGTACCGGAGTCGGTTATCTGGCCCTCGCCGGAGAGACAACCGGTCAGAAATATGATACCGCTGTCATTTCATATGAATCGCCTTATGATGGTCTTCTGGTGACAAACCAGTCTGCTGAGAATACTGACGAACGCACCGGATGGTTCTGGGTCGGAGAGGACTCCTTCAAAGGGGTGATTTCCGCGGACGTGTGGGCAAATGAGGAAGTAAAGATATATCCCGAAAAGAATCCCGTGATATCGGGTCAGCAGGTCGTTGTACCCGTAGTGATCGACATGACGGGCAGTTCCTATTCGCTCGGCGAATATTCGATTGCATTGTCATGGTCTGCCGCTTCGCTGAGATATATCAGAACGAACGGCGGTTCGACAACCGGATGGAGCGATCCGCTGTTGAACGAAACGAACACAGGCCAGGGGATTCTGAAAAGTTCGAATATCTATTCGCAGGGTTCGACCGGGAAAGTGAATGTGTTCAATGTTGTTCTCGATGTTATCGGAAACGCGAATACAACCGGTGTGATTCATCTGGATGTATTGAGTCTTTCCGCTGCCAGAACATATACCGATCTCATACCTTTGACCAGTACGGACAATTATGATTATATCGTAACGGGGCAAACCTCGATTCTTGTGGGGTTGCCGAATGGCGGGGAGACATTGGTTGCGGGATCACAGTATGCGATTACATGGACATCCCAGAATGTCGACAGAGTAAAAATCGAATATTCCCAGAACGGCGGGAGTACATGGTCTGTTGTAACCGCGAGTGTCAGTGCCTCGAACAAATCATATACTTGGACGGTTCCCGATATAACATCCTCGAACTGCAGGATAAGAATAAGCTCGACCGCAGATGCCGCCATATACGATGTCAGCGACCAGTCGTTCTCCATCGTGCCATCGGGAATATGGGGAGAAGTGAACGGCAACGGCACAGTGAACAGCGCGGACGGGCTCATCATCGGGAGTTATGGCATCGATATACCGGTCGGTTCTTATGAAAACAATGTGCTGAACTATGGAGATGTAAACGCGGACGGCAAACCGGATCTTGCCGACGGATTGATCTGCGCCCGGTATGGTATCCAGCCGGATTATCCAAGCCTTCCCGCCCGGGTCGGACAGCAGAGGAGCGCGGTCGCTAAATTGGTTCTGACGCCTCCGATATTCTCACGCGCTACAGCTTTTCCTCATATTCAGGTTCATCCGGGGGAAGCAGATGACATAATTCTCACAGTCTCGATAGAATCGGGAGAATCACGAGTTCTTATCGGCGCGGCATCAGTCGTTGTCAGGTGGAATTCTGATGCTTACCGGTATGCGGGTATTACCGGACCGCCGGAAAATGCCCTGATTAACGATCGTTCCGTATCCTCGGGAGAACTGCGCATGTTGAGAATGGAACCTGCTGGCCTTGAAACGGTATCGTTTCCGGGAATGAGAATGCGACCGGTCAGCGATAAAGGGGACTTTCCAATATCGGTTGAAGTACTCGAAGCTGTCGAAGCCGAAACGTTCGCAAAGATGACACCTTCAATCGAAGCTATCAATCCTTTCGATACGAATACCATTGTTTTCCCTGTTCCCGTAAAACTGCATCAGAATGTTCCGAATCCGTTCAATCCTGCAACATCGATCAGCTATGCCATTGAAAAACCGTCAAACATACTTCTGACTGTTTACAACATCAACGGCCAGAAAGTAAAAACGCTCATCAGCAGTAATGAACAACCGGGATTGCATACGGTAACATGGGACGGTACCGACGAAAGCGGATACCGTGTCAGTTCGGGAGTTTACATTTACCGGTTACTGACATCTGCGGGTAAAGAGGAAAAACAGATGCTGCTGCTCCGGTAAACTTATTTGAAGTAAGCATTAATGACATGTATCCTCACATGCAATGGATGTTGAGGTTTATATGATAAGAACGATTACGACATTCTTTATAATCCTGTTTCTGCTTTTCTTATCTCCGGGTTTATCTGCTCAGGATTTCGGAACAAGCAAAATATCCCCCATGTCCGGGGATCTATCTGCCTTGTCCGCCGAACACCCGCGCATTGACCTCATGCTGAATCTGGCGAAACCGGCTGCCCGTCCGACGATCGGCACAACCCTGGGTACATCGGTTTTGTCCTCCGGCGGACATTTCCGCGTTCATTATGATACGACCGGCACCAATATGCCGGAACTGTCCGATAAGAATTCGAACAGTATTCCTGATTATATCGACTCGGTGCTCGTTTACCTCGAATACGCATGGAATATTGAGATCAATGAATTTGGTTTTGCTCTCCCTCCTTCCGATGGAGGCACCGGCGGAGGAAATGAGATCGATGTGTATATAAAGAATTTTGGCACAGGGGCGTATGGGGCGGCATATCCTGAGAAGGTTGAAAAAAACTATACATGCTATATGGTAATAGATAACGATTTTTCCGAGAGCCAATACTATACCAAAGGTTATAACGCATTACGTGTCACCACGGCCAACGTGTTATCCCTGGCCATTGAATATGGATATCTCGATACTTTTGATATGATGTGGTGGATGCAGCAGTCGGCGGTCTGGATGGAAAACAGAGTCTGGGATGATGTTAACGACTACCTCGGTTACATACACTTCTTTTTCGATGAACAGAATAAATCCCTCGATAACTCCGATGGCATATTCATGTTCGGCGCTGTCGTATGGCCGATGTACCTTTCGAAACGGTTCGGGGATTCCATTCTCAGGGAACTGTGGGAAAAAATAGGGAATACCGGCGAGATTTCAATCGATACATTCGATGATGTCATTCCCATCGGTCTCGCTTCGGCGTATCATGAGTTCGCGGTCTGGAATTACTTCACCGGCGACCGTGCGAACACCAGGGATTTCTACCGTGAAGGCGACCTCTTTTCTTCGACTGTCGGCATGGCAGCCCAGTACGATACGTTGCCGGCAGCGGATTCGCTTTCGACACCGTATCTGACCAGCAGGTATATCGAGCTTTCGGTCACCGGTGAGCTGGGTGAAGGCGATGCGCTCGATGTTCGTGTCACGCCGAACGGAACAGGTACATTTAAAAGCTCCGTCGTGTTGTACAACGATCCCTACGATTATGAGATACATACGCTCTCTTCGGAACAGGAGAATATCGCCTTACATAGAACATGGGATAAGGCTGTCCTCGTAACTTCCTGTACGAACACCTCGGGTGATAGTTATAGTTACAACTATGAAGTTAAAAAGGCTGAAAACGCTCCTCCGGTGACACTCGCTGACACACCCTGGCCGATGAGAGGCCAGAACCTCCAGCACACGGGAAGAGGGATTGCCACCGTAGCTGCGTCAAGCACGGTAAAATGGAAATTCCAGTCAGGAGGTATAATCAAATCCTCACCGGCAATTGGTGCAGATGGCACAGTATAT
>JAJFUH010000008.1 GCA_021372535.1 bacterium | reverse complement strand
GCATATGGATTGTTTTAGATTTGATTGTTACCCCTTTTCTCCACCCTAACTCACCCCCTGCCCCCTCTCTTGCCACAAGAGAGGGGAAGCGCCCGCTAACATCTATTTTATCAAGGTGTTATGCGCGGGGTGAGTTTCCATAGTTAAGAGTGGCAACTATCATATTCTACTGCAAATAAAAGGTACTCAGTAGTTTAACCGGACAGTTCTGATGGAAGATATTAAACCATGAAGACACAAAGACACAAATTTGCATAACATGCTATATATACTATCTTTGGCAACTATTAAATATTAACATCCAAAAGATATAAAAAATAAAATCCGCGAAAATCCGTGTTCTGTTTTATAAATAGATCTGGATAAATGCCGATATGTGAATTTTTATTAACGCACGTGTTTTTTTTATGGCGTTGAGCGTAATCCTTTTATATCCTGTAGAAAATGACAGCGCAGAATGTGTGATGTTTCAGGGGATGTCGCAATTATTTATTCGATCTTGCCTTTCGTCCATTGATATATCCTCGGATCATTTCGAATCGTGTTTCTCGCCTTATTCACATTGAACGTGTTTTCCGTACTATCATATGACTGCAACGCATAATAAACAGATTATTCTTGTCGCGGCAACAGCCGGCTCTTTTCTGACACCGTTCATGGGTTCGGCGGTCAATATCGCTCTTCCCACAATCGGGCGGGATTTCGGTCTCAGCGCCATCGTGTTGAGCTGGATAGCGACATCGTATCTCCTCGCAGCCGCGGTTTTTCTCGTCCCGTTCGGAAAGATTGCCGACATTTACGGGCGCAGAAAGATATTTACATCGGGCATAATGATTTATGCGCTGGCGTCATTTTTATCCGGAATCGCATGGTCTCCCGCATTCCTTATCGTTTTCCGGGTCATGCAGGGAATTGGCGGCGCCATGATTTTCGGAACGGGAGTTGCCATAATCACTTCGGTATTCAGTCCGGGGGAACGTGGGAAAGCGCTCGGTTTCAATGTTGCGGCGGTTTACCTGGGACTGTCGCTCGGCCCCTTTCTCGGCGGATTCATAACCGGTCACCTTGGCTGGAGGAGTATATTTTTTCTCAATGCGGTCATCGGTTTGCTGGTCGGCGTGCTCATTGTCTGGAAACTCGAAGGCGAATGGGCCGAAGCGAAAGGGGAATCGTTCGACTGGGGTGGATCGGTTATTTTCGGTTGTTCGCTTGCCGCGCTCATGTACGGTTTTTCACGGCTTCCGGCTGCATATGGGGGATGGCTCATTCTGGCAAGCTGCGGAGGAATCGCGGGATTTATCATATGGGAGTTGAAGGTGAAGAGCCCCGTTTTGCCCATGAATCTCTTTTTCCGCAACAGGGTATTCGCGTTCTCGAATCTGGCAGCCCTGATCAATTACAGCGCAACATCCGCCGTGGGATTCCTCATGAGCCTCTATCTCCAGTATGTTAAGGGTCTCAGACCCCAGGAGGCAGGTCTGATTCTTGTGTCCCAGCCGCTCGTACAGGCTGTTTTTTCGCCCCTGGCAGGAAGGCTCTCGGACAGGATCGAATCGAGAATCATCGCCTCGGCAGGCATGACGGTGACCGTTATGGGACTCGTGCTGCTGACATTCCTCGATGCAACCACAACGCTGACATACATCGGTGCTTGTCTGGTCGTGCTTGGTTTCGGCTTCGCGCTCTTTTCTTCGCCGAATACCAATGCGATCATGAGTTCCGTCGACAAGCGGTTTTACGGCGTCGCGTCGGCAACTGTCGGAACGATGCGATTGACCGGCCAGATGCTGAGCATGGGAATAGCCATGCTGGTTCTTGCCGTGCATGTCGGGAATGTGAAAATCACGCCGGAAAATCACCCGCTTTTTTTGATAAGCATGAAAACGGTTTTTATTCTCTTTGCAGCCCTCTGTTTCGGGGGGATTTTCGCATCGCTTTCAAGGGGAAATGTGCGATGAAATGGTTTAATCAAAAGAATTCCTCGGAGTTTACTCCGAGGTAACAGTTTTTTCTTTTTTTGTATTTAGAAATTCTGGTGACACGAAGTGTCAGGAGATTGGCGAAATACCACGTAGTTCACTGCGGGGATAGTCAATTTAATGACCATTTTGTTGGCACTATTGTTATATTATCAGCGTATAATACGGGAACAATGCCGTTACACCGGTCTATCCTTAAAGTTTAATAGAACACGGTTTTTCGCGGATCGGGCGGATTTGAATTTTATATCATTGGTAGTAATGTCAACATTTAAGTGTAACTAAGGATAGTATTAATAATATATTATATCTTTTTGTGCCTTGGTGCCTTTGTGGCAAAGCATATTTTCATGAATAATCAGGATTAAGTAACTCCTGATACAGCGATATGAACAGAGCATGTACTCATGAAAATGACAAAATTTCTCCCCATGTTCATAAAAAAATCGCTGCGGACAGCGAGAGATTATCTCGATTATCTTCCCTATCGCGGAAATGGAAGGTATTGTCCGATCTGTAAAAAAAGCTCGAAAAAATTTGGGAAATTCGGTATCCCGCCTCGTGATGATGCATTGTGTATGTATTGCAAGTCACTTGAAAGACATAGGCTTGTATGGCGCTGTTTTGAGACGAAGACCGATCTTTTCGATGGGCGGTCCAAAACGATGCTCCATGTTGCTCCGGAACAGGGTATGGTAAAAATTCTCGAAAAAAGAATAGGTTCCGGTTATGTCACAGCGGATCTCAACAGTCCCGAGGTCATGGTTAAGCTTGATATAACGCAAATACCCTGCGGCGACAAATCATTCGATGTAATCTATTGCAGCAACGTTCTTGAACACATACCCGACGATAAACGCGCCATTCGTGAGTTGTACAGGGTGTTAAAAGCCGATGGATGGGCAGTTATCCTTGTTCCGGTTACCGCTGATGTCACTTTCGAAGATGCGTCGATTACCGAACCGGAAGAACGGCTCAAATACTTCGGGCAGGAGGATCATGTCCGCAGGTATGGCCCCGATTTCATTACACGACTCGAAGAGCCGGGATTCATTGTCAGGGTAATATCTCCTCACGATATACTCAGCCGTGAGGAAATCACGTTGATGGGCATTACCGCTTCGGCCGGAGACATCTATTTCTGCACGAAACAATAGAATATAGAGCCGATTCTTGACCGTATCAAATCCTTCAGGTCAATGATCGAACGCCTGAAAAAGATAAGCCCTCCCGATAAATCGTGTGAATACAGGGTTAAAAATCGAGTATCTTCTTATAGAGGTCGGGTCTGCGGTCATCCCAGTAGGGGGCAATCTTCTGCCATTCCTTCAGGCGGTTGAAATCGGTTTTGACCGTGAGCGTTCCCTCTGCATTGCCGAGTTTGCCCGCGAGTGTTCCCCACGGTGTCGCAACGCATGAATTTGCCAGAAAATAGAGGAACTGGTCGTTCCCGCAGCGGTTACAGCTCGGGATGTAGACCTGGTTTTCCCATGCTCTTGTCCGGACAAAGGCATTGTAGAATTCCGGATCCCAGCCGAATTTATCGCAGTCCTCGGTGGTGACCATGCCGGTTGAATGGGTGATGATACCGGCGCCTTTTGCCGCAATGGCCCGTGTAAACTCCGGATACATGATATCGTAACAGATTATGCTCCCCATGGTGCCGAACTCGGTTTCAAAAATGCACAGGTCGTTGCCCCGGCTGAAGGTCTGGTTCTCGGTCAGCCAGAGGTGCGCTTTGCGGTATCTGCTCACCAGGTTTCCCTTCGGGCCCAGAACGGCGAGCGAGTTATAGATATCGCCTCCCTCCTTTTCGGGGAGGCCGAATATCACATAGGCGTTCGCCTTTTTTGCGGCTGCTCCCACCGCTTCGGTTGCGGGGCCCGGAATGGTCTGGGCGACCTGAACATATTCATCCCGTGAAAAGAGAAACGCAGAGAGCCCCATCTCGCATGAAACCATGAGATTTGCCCCTTCCTGCGCGGCGCCCTCGACACGGCCGATGATTTTTTTGAGGTTTCCCTCGATATCCTTCTGGTTGGAATCGATCTGTAACAGAGCGATGGTAAGGTCTTTCATGGCTGTCTCTCCACGGTTTTTCGCGATCACAGGGGATGGTCCCGAAGCAAGGGCACCCGCCCCGGCAAGCGCGACGGTCATGATGAAATCCCGACGGTTCGGGTAGAATGTTTTCATGGTGGTTACATCCGGCTTTAATAGTCCGATTGACATAATGAAACCATATGGTGCATATATACCGTAAAAGAAATGATAATTAACCCTGACAGACAAATCAAATGCAAAAACGGGTTATTTTCGTGGCCGATATCGATATGACAGTAGGTTCACGATTATCTGGTGCGGAAAGCGTACACACATATAAAAAAGATATGCATATGCTGTCATGTATGGTTATACTAATTCTATCCCATCGAAATAATAGATTGATTATGTGAGTCAGCACTTTTGAAAACAGGAGGGAATAATGCGCCGGTGTGGGAAGAAATCGTTTATCCGGACAGTCGCAATTGTGAGTTTCGCAGTCTGGGCTCTGTCAGTGTTTGCGCAGGAGGATGCGAAAGAGCCCGGTTCCGGGAAAAAAGAGAGCGAGTTCTATTCGGTGAAAGGATACCGTCACGGTGTGAGTTTTTTCAAAAAAACCCACTACGAAGAGATAAAACCGCTCAAGGAAGGCGAGCTCGATTTCAGGCATTATCATACCTATGACGAAATCATCGGATTCCTGAAACGATGGGCTGAAGAATATCCCGACCTTATCGACCTGTATGAAAGCGGGAAAACCTTCGAAGACCGTGACATTTACCAGGTGACCCTGACCAATAAGAAGACGCTCAAGGATACCGACAAACCCGCGATGGCCATTGACGCCAACCGTCACAGCGGAGAAGTCACCGCAGCCGAATCCGCCCTGTGGATGCTCAATTACCTCCTGACCAACTATGGGAAAGACAGGGAAATCACCGAACTCGTCGATACGAAAGCGTTCTATTTCAGGATAAAAAACAACCCGGACGGGTCCGAGATGTATCTCCGGACGGCGCAGAGCAACCGGAGCTCAGTCCGCCCTCATGACGACGACCGCGACGGCCTTCTTGACGAGGATCCGGGAGAGGACCTCGACGGCGACGGATTCATCAGGCAGATGCGGAAAGCGAATCCGGACAGCGGGAACTATGTCATCGATCCGCGCGATACTTCCCGTCGGCTCATGAAGCGGGTGAAGGACGGCGAAGGCGACTGGGACGTGTACAGCGAAGGAACCGACAATGACGGCGACGGGAAATACAATGAGGACGGTGTCGGGGGGCTCGATCTCCACAGGAATTACCCTGAAAACTGGCGACCCGAACCCGGACAGGATACCACCGGACGAGGCTGGACACAGGGCGGCGCCGGTGAGTATCCCCTGTCCGAGCCGGAAATCCAGTCGTTCGTGCTGTTCCTTCTCAGACACCCGAATATCGGCGTAGTCAATTCCATGGATACGAGCGTTCCCATGCATCTCCGCGGGCCGTCAACCTCGAACAGCGGGGAGCGGATGTATCCCGAAGACCTCGCCCTGTTCCGTCTGTTCGACAGCGAGGGCAAAAAAATCACCGGCTACCGGTGGGCCGGAGACACATATAACGATTACAGAACCCGCAGGAAAACCGACCCCGTGACCGGAGAGCCGACGAAGGCGATTCCGCTGTTTGGACACGGGCCTGATTTCGGATACTGGTATTATGGCAGCATCTGGTACGGCGATGAGCTGTGGTGCACGGGTGAGATGAAGGATTATGACGGCGACGGTAACTATGACGAGTATGATGCCCTCTGCTGGAATGACGAGGCATGCGGGGGCAGGGAGTTCATGCAGTGGACGGCATACGAACACCCGCAGCTCGGAACGGTCGAGATTGGGGGATTCAATCCGAAATTCTTCAGCCAGAATCCCCCCGTACAGTACCTCGAAGAATGGATACGGAAAGAAGCGATGTTCAACATCTATCTGGCAAGGCAGCTGCCCCAGGTCGAAATAACATCCGCAGTTGTCAAACCATCGAAGAACAAGGACGAGTACGATGTTACCGTGACCTTCACCAACACCGGATTTCTCCCGACCGCGCTCGAACAGGCAAAGCTTGTGAAGATAGTGAGACCGGACCGTGTGCGCCTCGAATTCGATAAAGAGCTGACGAAAGACCGCAGGAATAAAAAGGTAGAAATCACTTTACCCGATACCCAGGACAAGAATGTTGAGGTGGAGTGGACGAAAAAGGGAGAGATCAAGACCGCGCGTTTCCGGGTCAGGCTGAACGGCATCGAATCGGCAAAATGCACGGTGCATGTGTTGTCCACCCGTGGCGGGCATCGGACGCAGGAAATCGTGATCGGGAAAAACGACAAATAAAATACTGTGATCCATTCATAAGTTTAACAGAACACGGATTTGAATTCTATATATATCATTGTATTACTATCGATTTTAAATGTGACTAAAGATAGTATTAATAATATATTATGTCTCTTCGTGCCTTTGTTTCTTTGTGGTTAAATATTTTCATGAATAATCAGGGCTCATTACAGAAAAACTTTGAGGAGTTGCCATGGATCAGAAAACCATGAAAAACCGAAGATCGTTTCTCAAGCAGTCAGCCGCAGCAGCAGGAGTGATTGCGGCGGGATCGGCAGCCGCTGCAGAAGCCAAACGTCCCCGATTCAAGAGAAAAAGCCCCTCGTCGGCAGAACTGCTCGAAGTGGGTGTTCTCACCACCCAGGGAGGTCATATCGACAGCATCTGGGGCCCGCTCATCAATCCGACCGGCGACAAGATGCGGGTGACGGGGATGGTGATGACAAGCGCCTGGGATATCAATCCGGAAAGTCTCGACAGCTTCGCGAAAAAGTACAATGTCAGCAAAGTGAAGAATTACTATGACATGGTCGACAAGGTGGATGCCATAGTCATAGCCGATTTTGCCTCGCTTTTCTGGTTTCAGGACCTCGTGCGCCCGTACCTCGAAGCGGGGATTCCGACCTTCATCAACCGTCCCTTCGCATCGAGCCTCAAAAATGCCCGCGACATGATCGAAACCGCCCGGAAAGCCGGAACACCCATCATGTGCGGCTCTTCGCTCGAATACGTGCAGGCGGTCGACAGCATCCGTCAGGCGCTGCCGGACCTCGGGGAGCTGACCGGGTATGTCGCCGACAACGCCATGAGCGACTATGCCACCCATGGCGTTCACGGTATCTATTTTGTCTATGCCTGCGTTGGCGGCGGAGTTAAAAGCGTTTCTTACCAGACCGGCGACTGGACTCGCCCGAACGGCATCATGACCTTCGGATACAAGGGCCGGAACGGGGGCGCCGATTTCTGGGGGAGCCTCCTCCAGCCGTACCGCTCGGGAAGTGCATGGATCAAGGTGTACGGGAAAGGGCAGGCAAAACGGAGCGACGGGTACTTTCTCGATGTGACAGTGGAACGCCAGATGGACTGGCCCCGCGAGGGACGGGGCCCCG
>JAJFUH010000007.1 GCA_021372535.1 bacterium | reverse complement strand
GTGTGCTCTTCCGATCTGAAAAGGAACAGAAAGACTGATACAGTTCGGTTACGACACCATCCGGGCAGGGTAATGGCTCAGGAATAAAAATGCCGGTCCTGCCCGGGTGATCCAATACCTAGTTGCATTCGAACAGGTATTCGCAGTAATTTAAAAAGATGCTGAAGCAAGTTCAGCATGACGGAGTTTACGTCACCCTGAATTTATTTCAGGGTTTATTGCACAGTTTATTACTTCAATGAATGCAACTTGGTAAAAACCACAAAACCTGTTCATGGCACAGCACTGTCGATGAACTATCAAAAACAGGGGTGTTTTTTATCCCGGGAGTGAATCATAGTAAAGCATATTGCGATAGCGAGCGGCAAGGGTGGCACCGGCAAGACCACGGTGGCGGTAGGTCTGGCCGCCGTGCTTGCCGAAACGGGTGTTGCGGTTGCCTACGTGGATTGCGATGTAGAGGAACCGAACGGCCATCTATTCCTTCGACCGGTGATGCAGGAGACGGTCAAGGCAACCATGCCTTATCCCGTTGTTGACCAGGAACGCTGCATCTCCTGCGGGAAATGCCAGGAAATCTGCCAGTATAACGCCGTGATCCTGATCATGGACAAACCGCTCGTATTCCCCGAGATGTGTCATGCCTGCGGCGGATGTGTCCTTGTCTGCCCATCGGGCGCGATCACGGAGGCGGAACGGGAGATAGGTATCATCGAGACCGGCAAGAGAAACGGTATTCGATTCATGCACGGCAAATTGCAGGTCGGTCAGGTGCTTTCTCCTCCGCTCATCCGTAAGGTAAAAATGCGCATTCCCGGGGAGGGGATTACGATTCTTGACTGCCCTCCCGGTACTTCATGCCCGATGGTCACTTCAATACGAGGCGCGGATTACGTTCTTCTGGTCACCGAGCCAACCCCGTTCGGCCTTAATGACCTCAGGCTCGCGGTGGATGCAGTACGTGAGCTCCGGATTCCGTTTGGGGTCTTCATCAACCGTGCAGATATCGGGACACAAGACACGGAGAAGTACTGCAAGAAACACGCCATCCAGATCATGGGGAGAATCCCCGATGACCGACGGGTAGCGGAAGCATATTCTCGTGGAGAACTGCTCGATACGCTTTTACCGCTCTATGGCGAAACATTTCGCATCACCTGGGAAGCAATAGAGCGTGAAGCCATGTGACGGCAATCAACGTAAGCTGTATAAAAAGGAATCTCAACATGACCTCATTGCCGGAAATGATAACAAAAGCCTGGGAAAACCGTGAGGGACCGGCCATATTCACCACCGTGGACCGGAACGGGAACCCCAATTCCATTTATGTCACCTGCGTATTCCTTCACGGCGATGATCGGATAGCTATCGCCGATAACTATTTTAACAAGACCCGCGAGAACATCCGCGCTGGAAGCCGGGGGTCCCTCCTGTTCATCACGAAAGAGAAAAAGGCCTACCAGATGAAAGGAATGATCGAATATCAGGAGAGCGGAGAAATCCGTGAGTTCCTGAAGGACTGTCTCGATCCCAAGTATCCCGTGCATGCCGCGGCGGTGCTCTTGATTGATGAAGTGTACAGCGGAGCGGAAAAAATTGTGTAATTGAGAAGGGTCTGAAATGATAAGAATAGGAATCATCATCTGCGCCCGTTATCGGGACTGCGGCGGCGGCAAATGTTTCCGGGCGCTGCGCGAGCGTCATGGCGGCTTTTCCCGGTACGCCGCAGACGAGCCAGTGGAGATTATCGGTTATTCGAGCTGCGGCGGCTGCCCGGGGGGAAACGTAGAATATGTTCCCGCGGAGTTTGTGAAGAACGGGTGCGACGTCGTCCACCTTGCTACCGGTCTGGTGGTGGGCTATCCCCCCTGTCCCTACATCTGTCAATTCAAGGCATTTATCGAAACGCGCTATGGTCTGCCGGTGGTTATCGGGACTCATCCCATTCCATTAAAATACATGGAAACCCACAGCAAACTTTCCTTCTGGGATGAAGCGGATATGAAAGTGCTCGCAGACCACCTCATTGTGGAGCCTCGCAATGTAATGGAGTTGTACAATTGAGAAAAATGCCAAAAAAAATTACGTTTTCAATCTCGGCGGATGGAGAGGGGCATTGGGCATGAGCGAAACCATTATTACCTACAAACCCATCGGTGTTATCCACAGCGAGCATGTCGCCACGGAACGGACACCCATCCAGCCAGCATACGCGAAGGGCTGTAAGGGCATGGCAGTGTTATTCCCAGAGTTTGTCGACGGTCTCCGCGATCTGGATGGTTTTTCACATATCTATCTCATCTGCCACTTCCACCAAGCAGGACCCACCAGGCTTCTGGTGAAGCCGTTTCTCCAGGATGTTGAGCGAGGCGTGTTCGCGACGCGAGCGCCTTGCCGCCCCAATACCATAGGGCTGAGCATTGTCGAATTAATACGCCGCGAAGGTAACGTGCTTCATCTTGATAGCGTAGACATCCTGGACGGCACGCCACTCCTTGATATCAAGCCATACACGGCCAAGTTTGATAGAATAGAAACGACTCGCAACGGCTGGCAAGACAAAGTGGACGAGGAAACCGCCAGGCTGCTCGGGAAACGCGGTTATCAATAACATTACATGTAAAAATTCAGCAGAACGCTCAAGCTTCTGACAATCGAACGGCGTTATACCGAACTTGTCTTGGCTGAGAAACGAAAATCCCTATTTAAGTTGAGGATAAGGAAACGTGAAAGAACTTGTGGTCATTAGCGGCAAGGGTGGGACTGGCAAGACCTCGGTGGTCGCCTCGTTTGCCGCACTGGCGAAACGGGAAGTGCTTGCTGATTGTGATGTGGACGCCGCCGATTTATATATAGTGCTCAATCCGAAAGTACTCCATCGAAATGACTTTGTCGGCGGGAAAACCGCCCGGATCAAACCGGGGCACTGTACGGCATGTGGTAAATGCGAAGAACTGTGCCGATTCGACGCTATTTTCTTAGACGGGCCCGGAAACGGCACATTCCCAAAAACATTCCGGGTCGATCCACTTGCCTGCGAGGGATGCGGAGTTTGCGCCCATTTCTGCGCTGAAGGGGCTATTGAGTTCACTCCGACAGTCAACGGACAGTGGTTCATTTCGGATACCCGTCATGGAACGCTGGTACACGCAAAGCTCCATGCCGGAGGAGAAAATTCCGGGAAACTGGTCACCATCATCCGTAACGAAGCGCGGAATATCGCCGCGCGGGATCGTCTCGATACGATCATCGTGGACGGCTCACCCGGCATAGGATGCCCTGTCATAGCCTCAATCACAGGAGCAGACATGGTTCTGGCGGTAACCGAGCCGACAAAATCGGGTCTTCATGATCTTGAGCGGGTTATCGAGCTTGCCGGACATTTCGGTATTCCCCTGGCGGTAACCATCAACAAGTGGGACCTGAACGGGGATATGACCCGCGTCATTTCTGAAAAGGTACAGAGCAGGGGGATCGATGTGCTCGGAACCATCAGATATGACCGTGCGGTAACAGATTCCATGGTTCAGGGATCGTGTGTGGTCGAATTCACCGATTCCCCTGTCACACAGGATGTGCGTGCCTTGTGGCAAAAGGTACATGAAAAACTCTCGTCCCTGCCTGAAAAACAGGATAATGCTTCATAACACCGGTGCCAGATCAAATGAATGAACAAAAAGGCGGTGAGAAAATATCATTTTCACACGCCCGTTAATGAAATATGTATTTGTCAATTATCCCATCGCAGCATTTCCACTTATGGAGAAAACAGCATGAACAGTCCCGCAAACTCTTCACAGGAAGAGACCGACAAAAAAATCAGCAAAAGGCTTGCATCCATACACCACATTCTTCTCATTCTCTCTGGAAAAGGGGGAGTTGGAAAAAGCACCGTTGCCGTCAATATCGCAACAGAACTTGCCCGCGCGGGGAAACAAGTCGGTCTCCTTGATGTCGATATTCATGGGCCCAGTATACCGTCCATGATGGGTCTTTCGGGATCGCCCATTTTATACAGCGAAAATTCCATGCTCCCTGTTGAGTTTACGGTGAATCTAAAGGTCATGTCTATAGGATTCCTGCTTCAGGACCGCGGTGATGCGGTCATATGGCGCGGTCCGTTGAAATACAGCGTGATACAGCAGTTTATTGCCGATGTGGAGTGGGGAACGCTCGATTACCTCGTCATCGACTCGCCGCCGGGCACCGGAGATGAGCCGCTCAGCATCGCACAGCTCACCGCTCCAAAGGCAACAGCGGTCATAGTCACGACTCCCCAGCAGGTTTCAATCGAGGATGTGCGCAAGAGCATAACCTTCTGCCGTAAGGTCAATCTCCCCGTGAAGGGAATTATCGAGAACATGAGCGGATTCGTGTGTCCTCACTGCGGCAACAGTGTCGATATATTCAACACCGGGGGCGGCGAAGCGCTCGCACGGGAAATGAACGTGCCATTCCTCGGAAGAATCCCGATCGATCCTGTCATTGTCTCATCGTGCGATGACGGTACCCCGTTCATTCTCAAAAACACCGAATCCAAGGCATCCAAGGCGTTTCAAACCGTCATACAGGCATTCATGTCTTAGGAAAAACCGTACAAAACCTCATACGTTGAAAACAGTCAGGAAGGGAGTTATTCGATGAAAATTGCCGTTCCGCTTACGGAAAACAGTCTGGCGATGCATTTCGGTCACTGCGACCGGTTTGCAGTTATGATAGTCGATGACAACGGAACCGTCATCAGCCGTGAAAACCTCATTCCACCTCCTCATGAACCCGGAGTGCTTCCCGCGTGGCTGCACTCTCTCGGGGTTACACATATCATTGCGGGCGGCATGGGTTCGAGAGCTCAGAGTCTTTTTGCGGAGAATAATATCTCCGTGGTTGTCGGAGCGCCATTGAAACCGCCCGAAGTTCTCGCTTCGATGTGTGCGACGGGTCAGCTGGAAGGCGGGGATAATATCTGCGATCACTGATGCACTGTGTTCAAAGGATGGTACATCCCGTAATGCCCGGTATAACGGCATGACTGACCCTGTGCCCCCGAATCCGGATACCATGCCTGAAAACACAGTGAATCATGCTCTTGTATAGTTCTCTTTATGGTTTTATACAGGAAGAATCATTGCTTGACAAAGATTCTTTTATTCTGTATACTATCAGTCTGAAATTGTGTCGCGGGGTGGAGCAGTCTGGTAGCTCGTTGGGCTCATAACCCAAAGGTCAGCGGTTCGAATCCGCTCCCCGCTACCATAATGAAAATAAGGGGTTAGAAACTATTCTCAACCCCATTTTTATGCTTAAAATGTTTTATCCCCAACCATATCCCCACCATTTTCTTATAAATTCAGAGCAAGTAGTGTTCATACATGTCCATAACCGGGAATTGATTGCGCCGGAAGCGATGTGTTTCCTTCTCGCAGCCGGATTCTCTCACCGATGTCTTCAGGTGCCCGGACATTATAAAGGAACGCCTCACCGGCCCGGGGAGTGGCTTGGGAGTGGTACAAAAAGCTGGTACAGGTCACAGCCGGTTTTACGGTATACAATGGTTTCCCAAAAGGCTTGTTTTTATAAAGGGCGGCTATTTTAACGAAGATATATCTTGACTTAGCCTTTTTTCAACTGTTTAATACTATCTTGTGAGAAAGTATCGGAAGGGACACAGAGGGGGCGAATCGGTTACCTTCTGTGATAAAAATAAACAGTTGTAAATAATCTATAAGGACAAAACTATGGAACTCGGCATGGTATTTGACGGAAGAGCCGGAGACCCGAACAAAATCGATGAGGCTACCCGGAAAAAAATCGCTGAATTCATCGACAGGCGTGTCGGGGATTTCCGCTGTCCCGATCACGATAAAGCCCCGACGATCGTTGTTAAAGGCGACAACCTTGAAAACATGGTCTTCGAAGTCACCGGCTGCTGCAATAAACTCATTCAAATGACGAAGGAAAAACTGGCAGAGTAACCGTCAGCAAAGGATTTTACGATGAACCTTACCATGCGAAAAAAGATCATCGGTCTGGTAATACTCTCCGTGATTATTCCTGTGATGATTATGTATATCCTGATTGTGAAATTCCAGGGAATAACGAAGAAAAAGGCGGAAGACGAGCTCGATAAAATCAGCAGGTTGAATATTGCCCAGATTGCCAAAGATGTCAGTGGTCTGTGTGAGGTTACAAACGATCTTGTTCAGATAAAAATCGATAACGACCTCAATGTTGCGCGGGAGATCATCAAACAAAACGGGTTCATAAACATCGGATCGGAAACTGTCGAATGGGAAGTGATCAACCAGTATAATAATGCATTGCAGCGACTCAAGCTGCCCAGGATGAATATCGGACGGACATGGTTCGGAAAGAGCCGTGATTTTTCGACAGCGACACCGGTTGTGGATGAGGTAAAAAAACTCGTTGGGGGAACATGCACGATATTTCAGCGGATGAATGATCGCGGCGATATGCTGAGAATCGCCACGAATGTCGAGAATCTCGATAACACCAGAGCCACCGGCACGTATATCCCCGCAGTCAATCCGAACGGTGCCGTCAACCCGGTCATCGAGAAAGTGCTGAAAGGGGAAACGTATCGAGGTCTTGCCTATGTGGTAAACGCATGGTATATCGCATCGTACGAGCCGATACAGGACAAAAACGATACAATCATCGGCATGCTGTATGTCGGGGAAAAACTGGAATCCGTTACATCGCTCCGGACAGCCATCATGAATATCGTTGTCGGCAAAACCGGATATGTCTGGGTTCTCCAGGGAACCGGGGGAAACAGGGGTTCGTACATAATCTCAAAAGATGGCGAACGTGACAAGGAAAATATCTGGGATGCTGTCGATTCAGAGGGAAACTACTTTGTTCAATCCATCATCAAAAAAGCGCTTCCATTAGGAAAAGGCGAGGTTGCGTACGAAAAATATCCATGGAAAAACGTCGGCGAGGATACAGTTCGGAATAAAATCGCTGCAATTGTATATTTCAAACCATGGGACTGGGTAATCGGCGCGGGTATTTATGAGGAAGACTACCAACAGGCAAAATATGAGATAGACAAGGCTACATCGAGACTGTTGTTCCATTTGATTATCGGCGGATTCATAATCATAGTAATTGCAACTATCTTTGCCAACTATATGGGCAATCGTATGGTCAAACCGCTCGATCTCATTACCAGGGTGGCGAAAAAGATCGCCGCCGGTGATGTATCGGGCGCCAGAAAAGAATTGACGGACGTTTCAATGAAATCGGGCCGGAAAAAACAAAAAGAACATTTTATACAGAACCACGATGAAACCGTACAGCTGCTCGAAGCCTTCGGTACTATGGCGGAAAGCCTCAATTCCCTGATCGGCCAGGTACATCGCTCGGGTATTCAGGTAACGACATCCGCCACCGAGATTTCGGCATCGATCAAACAACTTCAGGCCACAGTTTCCGAACAGGCGGCATCATCCAAAGAAGTCTCGGTCACAAGCAAAGAAATTGCCTCGACCGCTGTCGAACTGGCTAATACCATGGACAAAGTAAGCGAAACGGTCGACAATACGGCGACCAGAGCCGACAGCGGACGATCCAATCTGAATAACATGGAGACGGTCATGAACCGTCTTGTCGATGCAACCAGCAAAATTTCCTCAAAGCTGGCGATAATCAATGAAAAAACGAAGAAAATTTCGAGCATAGGAATAACCATCAGCAAAATCTCCGACCAGACCCATCTCCTTTCTCTCAACGCTGCCATCGAAGCAGAAAAAGCGGGAGAATACGGTAAAGGATTTTCAGTTGTCGCCCAGGAGATCAGCCGCCTTGCAGACCAGACATCCATTGCCACAGGGGATATCGAATACATGGTGAAGGAGATGCAGTCCTCTGTATCTTCGGGGGTGATGGAAATGGACAAGTTCACCGATGAAGTCCGTGAAGGCGTGCACGAGCTGGAATCCATCGGCGAGCAATTCGGCGGTATCATCGAACAGGTGAGGGCTCTGGTTCCGGATTTCGAAGCTGCAAAAGAAGGAATGCACGGGCAGGAAGACGGCGCTCATCAGATCAGCGAAGCCATCGTTCAACTTTCGGAAACCGCCGAACAGACAAAGGAATCGCTCCATGAATTCAAACTGGCGACAGACCAGTTGAATGAGGCTGTTCAGGGACTCCAGAACGAAGTCTCCCGATTCAGGATCATGGAATAACAGAACAGTGATCGCACTATTCCCCGTCACGTGTATGCGTGTATGAGTATATGAAAAACTATCTGAACAATCTGCCGATTTCCCACAAGCTGTTAATCAGCAGCCTTACCTATATTCTGCCGCTCTCAATTCTCTTTTATTTCGTCACTTCGGGTTTCAACAACACCATTCGTTTCGCCCGGCGGGAACTGATGGGCAGCGAGGTATCAAAACCGCTCGCGAAACTCACGGAGATGGTGCCCGAACACCGCCGATATATCCATTTTTCCGTATCCGGCGATATGGCTCAGCAGAACAATTGTGAGCTCGCAGCACAGGAAATCGATACCGCGTTCTCCGACCTTCTTGTAAAAACCACGAAGTATGAGAAAGCCCTCCAGATAGACAGACAAAGCCTGTCAAAGATCGATATGGGGCAGTATTACCCCGGAGAACTCTTCGCCAGATGGCAATCGCTTCAGGCAAACTGGAAAGCCATGTCACCCGAGCAGATTGACACCGCACACACTGAGCTCAGCAAAGGCATCACAACCCTGACAAGCCACGTTGCAAATACATCAAATCTTGTTCGTGACCCCGACATGGATACCTACCACCTTATCTACAATGTTTTTGTGGGTATCCCCCAGATGCAGGAACGGTGCAGTGAAATGCTGCTGTATGGCATGAAAGCTCTCGAATCCGGCAGACTGACCCAGGAGGACAGAATAACATTCGCCGAATTCATTGATATTACGGAAAACTACTATATGCGGTTCCTCCGGCAAAATCTCTCCTTCGCCCTGCAGGAAGACGAATATTTTTATGGCAAGAGCCAGTCTCTGCAGAATAATCTTCCTCCTGTTTTTGAAAACTATGATTCCGCAGTCAGCGGATTCACCTCGCTGTTGAAAAACCTTGTAAGCGAAGAACATCCCCCGGATACTGTTGTCGAGTTCACGAGTCTCGGCGAAAAGATGCTCGACACGAGCTCGGCATTCAATCAGGTTGCAATTCACGAGCTCGATATTCTGCTCGAAAAGAAAATTGCCACAAACGAGCGGAGCAGGCTGCTTGCCTATCTCCTCATCATCATTGCGCTGAGTGTGTCGTGGGGAATTGCATTTCTTGTTTCACGGGGTATTACACGTCCGCTCGGCGTTATCACGCATGCAGCTGAATCGATAGCGTCCGGAAATCTCAAGGAAGCAAAAACAAGCCTCGAAAGCGCTTATCGCATGGGAATCGGAAGCGGTAAGAGCGCCGGCAGTTCGACCGGAAAGAACCGGAACGAGGTAACGGTGCTGTTTCAGGCAATTACCACCATGATCTCCAATCTGGATGCAATCATCACTCGTCTGCGCACCGCAAGCGACAAGGTCTCCGAATCAAAGTCCAGGATTGTCACTTCCATGCGGCAGCTCGAAACAATCGCCGCCGAACAGGCCGCATCGACCACCCATGTCCGTTCGACCAGCACCCACATCTGCTCCAATGTCAAAGACCTCGCCTCGACCATGAACCAGGTCACCAAAATGTCTGTGGAGTCAGCCACACTTGCAAATTCCGGTATTCAGGGGCTGGATAACATCCGAACGACCATGCGGACGCTCCTCGTTGCATCATCCGATTTGAACGACAAACTGAAAATGATCAGTGAAAAAGCCGCGACTATCACCGGGGTTATTACCACGATAACCAATGTTGCCGACCAGACGAACCTGCTCTCCCTCAATGCTTCCATAGAAGCCGTAAATGCAGGCGAATACGGAGCAGGATTCCTGGTGGTGGCATCCGAAATCCGTCGCCTCGCAGACCAGACCGCAGTGGCGGCCCTTAATATCGAGGCAATGATACTGGAGATGGAAAATGCCATGAAAGACGGCGTCGCCAGTGTCGAAAACTACCATACACTTGCGAAGGAAAGTTCCGAGAAGACCGCGCGGATAAGCGAGGAACTGGGAACCATTATCGAGCATTCGCGTGAATTCGTACCACAATTCGAGTCGCTTAACCAGGGCATGCAATCGCAATCCAACAGCGCCGGACAGATCAGCGATGCGATGCAGCAGCTTAATATTACAGCCATCCAGGTTCGTGATTCGCTCATCGAATTTAAAGAAGTAACCGATCAGTTGACCGAAGCTGTGGAGAATTTACAGGAGGTGTCACGTTTCTCGCAAAACGACTGAGAAACCGGCACGAATGACATGCTATGCTTCTACTCATGTTCACATGCGAAAAAGAACGATACGGCATCGATGTTCGTCAGATTATCGAAGTCGTATCGATGGTCCGTTTCAAAAAAATCCCCCGCTCGCCGGACTATATTGCAGGACTGTTCAAGTATCGCGGCTCGATAGTGCCGGTGATCGATCTGACTGTGCTCCTTGCCGGCTCCCGGTCAAAGCCTCTCCTCAGCACCCGGATCATACTGGTCTATTGCACGGGTTCAGATAAGGAGCTTCATATTCTCGGCCTTCTTGCTGAAAAAGTCACCGATACGATGATGTTTTCCGAAGCTGATTTTCATTCTCCCGGCGTCGAATCGGACAATACACCATATCTCGGCACGATTACCACCGATACCGACGGTATGATTCAACTGATCGATCCGATGAAACTGTTACCGGAATCCCTTCAGCAGATACTGTTTGTAAATAAATAGCACAGTACAGCCGGCTTGAACCGGAAAACGGCCCCCGGGGAATATGAGGGCTGTTTTATTGCATTATATACTATCATAATCTGTCGGAGCAAACCATGGAGTTCATGGTAATCGAGAAACTGCTTCAGGACACTATCGGGCTGAATATAGAATCGCTCGGCGAAAAATTCATGGATCGTGTGGTTTCCGACGAGATGAAGCGTCTCGGTATCACTTCCGCTCTCCGGTACAGGGAAATCCTCGACACATCACCGGAAGAACTCGACCGTCTGATCGAGCAGGCGGTTGTCCATGAGACATGGTTCTTCCGCGACGCGGAACCCTTCCGTTACCTCAGCAACCATGTCCGTGAGAACTGGCTGCCCGCACGGCAGGGAAAGGTACTGCGGATACTTTCGGCCGCCTGTTCCACCGGAGAGGAACCATATTCGATAGCCATGACCCTCATCGATGCAGGCCTGTCCGGGGATGCATTCACCATCGATGCGGTCGACATCAGCAAAGAGGGACTGGAAAAAGCGGCGGGCGGTCTCTACGGCAGAGAGTCATTCCGCGGTAAAACAGAGGATTTTCGCGACCGTTACTTCGGCAGGATCGATCAGAAGTATAAACTCGATGACTCGATTACGGGGCTTGTGCGCTTCCACCGTGACAATCTTGTTCACCCGGATTATCTTGCAGGCAACAGGCCGTACGAGATAATATTCTGCAGGAATTTCATGATTTATCTCACGGATAAAGCGCGGGAAACAGTGCTTGCGACCATAAACCGTCTCCTTCTTCCGGGCGGTCTGCTCTTCGTCGGGAGCGCCGAGCTGTTTCTCTATAAGGATACCGGCTATGAGTCAGTGCATCATTCGAGATCGTTCGCCCTTCAAAAAACAATACCTGCCAAGAAACCGGCTGCCGAGAAAAAACATCTGAAAACAACGACCGGAACAACCAAGGTTCAAAGCACATCCGACAAAAAAATTCCTGCCAAAAAGATAATAGCGCATTCCGCTCCATATACGAACTCAAGTCCGAACGACACCGTTCCCGCCACTATCAGTAAAAATGCGAGTGAACTGTGCTGGGAAGAGACAGGCGTTTATGGCAACAAGACATGCACGAAACTGGATGAATTGTCACACTGCCGCGCCTGCCCGATATATGCACGGTACGGGAAGAGCCTTTTCGACCGTGAAATACCCCCGGAGTACCTGAAAGAACGAACCGAGATTCTCTCCCGGAAAAAGAGAACCGAGATACCGGGAACCGATTCCGTCGTCGTATTCAGGATCAGCGATGAATGGCTTGCCCTGAGAATCGCCTATTTCGAGGAAGTGAATAACACCCGACCCGTTCATTCAGTTCCCTTTCGCACGAATTCGATATTCAGAGGGCTGGTTAATATCAATGGCGAGCTGATACCCTGTGTTTCGATTGAAACTATCCTCGGTATACCGGCCGGAGATGGCGCGCATTCCACAGAGAATGTTATGAAACGGATGGCTGTAGTGGAAAAAAATGGCGAGCGGTTTGTCTTCTCCGTCAATGAAGTACTGGGAGTCAGACGAATAACTCCCGATGATCTCACGAAAACACCTGCTACCATATCGAAATCATCCCACGGCCTTACCGGGGGGCTTTTCACCATCGATGAAAGGACTGTGGGGCTGCTCGATGAGGACAGATTCTTCGATTCGTTACAGGAGAGTATAATCCGTTGATCAACGCGAATCAGGGTGAACCGGCAGACCTGTCTCTGCTGGATCTGTTCAGGACTGAGCTGGAAACCGGCGCTAAAAGGCTGGAAGTCGGCCTGGTCGATCTCGAAAGGGATCAGTCGCCCGAGAAAACCGAGCCGCTCATGCGGGCGGCACACTCTATCAAGGGAGCAGCCCGGATAGTCGGGCTTGACCTCGCCGTTTCTCTCGCCCATGCCATGGAAGACATGCTGTCGGCAGCGCAGCACGGGACTCTACACCTTACTTCAGACCACATCGATGTGCTCCTGAAATGCAATGATATTTTCCTTCGCCTGAGTTCCTCTCCGGTCGCGGGGATGTCGGCGCAGCTTTCGGGTGAAGAGCAGACAATACAAAATCTTTCGGTGAAGCTCCGGACAATGCTTTCCCCGGAACCGCAGGCTCAAAAGCAGACCGAACCAAAACCGGAACAACCGGCCGTCGAACCTGAAGCCGCACCGAAGCAGAGCAGGGAATTCTCCGATGAATCCATGCTCCAGCTCTTCCGTGTCGAGGTGGAGACCCACTCGCGGATTCTCGAAAGCGGCCTTGTCGAGCTCGAAAAGAACCAGACCCCTGAAAAAATCGAACCTCTCATGCGGGCGGCTCATTCGATAAAAGGCGCGGCACGGATTGTGAACCTTAACCTCGAGGTTTCGCTCGCCCACGCTATGGAAGATGTACTGTCCGCTGCCCAGCACGGGAACCTGATCCTGCATTCGGAGCATATTGACCTGCTGCTTCGGAGCAACGATATATTTTCCCGGATGTCCTCGCTCACCCCTTCGGAAATCCACAGTTCCCTGTCCACGCAATCCGACAGGGTAAAATCGCTGACCCGTTCGCTGATCGATGTCCTGACGGGGAAACCGTTCGAATCCTCACTCCTGGAAGCGAGACAGCTTGTCTCTGCCTTGCCGAAAAAAGAAGCCGCCCCGAGGGAAGAAACCTTTGTCCGCGTGCTTGCCGACACCCTTAACCGGATTCTCGGACTCACCGGCGAGTGCCTTATCCAGGCGAAACTGGCGAAACCGTTTTCCGCATCACTGCTCACATTGAAACACCTGTACATGGAGGTTGCCAGCTCGTTCGAAACCCTTCTCGTGACAGTCAAGAATACCGCCGGGCTCGAAGAGGTCTATGAAAAAAACTATGAAACGTTCCGGCTTCTGGAGCAGAGCCGTGAAATTCTCTACCAGCATATGGAAGAGTACGAGATTTTCTCGCGACGCATTGAAAATCTTACTGATCAATTGTATTCGGAGGTAATATCGAGCCGAATGACTCCTTTTTCCGACGGGCTTCTTGGTTTCCCCAGAATGGTTCGCGATCTTTCCAGACGGCTCGGTAAAAAAGTCAACCTTGTCATTCAGGGCGGGTCTACTCCTGTGGACAGGGATATTCTGGAAAAACTCGAATCGCCGCTCACCCATATTCTGCGAAACGCTGTCGATCACGGTATCGAGACTCCTGATGTACGGGCCGCGGCCGGGAAAAAACCGGAAGGTACGCTTCGTATCGAAGCCCGTCACATGTTCGGAATGCTCAATATCATCATACAGGATGACGGCATGGGGATCGATCCGGAGAAATTACGGAAAAAAGTGGTTCGGGACGGGCATGTCAGCGATGAAATGGCTAAAAACCTCACCCGCGACGAGCTCTTTGAATTTCTGTTTCTTCCCGGCTTCACCACGCACGAAAAGGTGACTGAAGTTTCGGGAAGAGGTATCGGGCTCGATGTTGTTTTATCGATGCTTCACTCGGTCAGCGGCTCGATACGGATCGAATCGGAACCCGGACGGGGGACGACGTTTCATCTCCATCTTCCCATAACGCTCTCGGTCGTCAGAGCTCTCCTGATGGACATTGCCGGCGAAACGTATGCTCTCCCGCTTACCCGTATCGAACATGTCATCGATTTTTCCGCAAAGGAGCTGAAAACGGTCGAAGACCGGCCGATATGCATTTTCGAGGGTGAAAACATCGGAATCGTCAATGCACGGCAGATTCTGCGGCTTCCTCAAGGGGACAACACGCCGGATTCGCTCCCTATTGCCATTATCAGCGACCGGTTAAACCGATATGGCTTTGTGGTCGACCGTTTTCTCGGTCAGGCCGAGCTGGTTGTCAGACCCCTCGATGCACGACTCGGGAAGATACCGACGATCAGTTCCGGCGCTATTCTCGAGGATGGTTCACCGGTGCTGATCATGGATGCCGATGACCTTGTCCGGTCTATCGATGAGTTCGTTACTCACGGCAAACCGGAGAAAATCGGCAATGGGAAAGTCAACCAGTCGGTAAAGAAAAAGATTCTTGTCGTGGACGATTCCATCACCGTGCGGGAAGCGGAGCGCAAGATGCTGCAGAGCAGGGGATACGAGGTTTCCGCCGCTGTCGATGGAATGGACGCATGGAACACGCTGCTCAAGCGCGAAGCGTTCGACCTTGTGATAACGGATATTGACATGCCCCGCATGAATGGACTGGAGCTTATCGGCAGAATCAAAAACAATCCGGATTTCAGCAGAATCCCGATCATCATTATCTCGTACAAGGATCGTGAAGAGGACAGAATGAAGGGCCTCGATGCCGGCGCGGACTACTATCTGACAAAGGCAAGTTTTCATGACGACCGTCTGTTCGATGCGGTCAACGACCTCTTAGCCCGATCTATTCAATGAATTTGACTAAACGCGGATTTTCACGGATTTGTTTTTTATTTATATCATTTGGGACGTTAACGATTAATAACTGCTAATAATAGTATAAACAATCCATTATATCTATTTGTGTCTTTGTGGTAAAAATATTTTCATGAATAATCCATGTCAGGAGAGCGGTAAGATAATGCGTATTGCCATTGTCAACGATCTGATGCTGGCGGTTGAAATACTCCGTAGAGTCATTTCATCTGTCCCGTCTTACGAAATATCATGGATTGCCATTGATGGGGCTGAAGCGGTGAAAAAATGCGCCGAAGATACTCCCGACCTGATTCTCATGGATTTGATCATGCCCGTTATGGACGGTGTTCAGGCTACCAGTACGATAATGAAGAATACACCCTGCGCAATCCTCGTGGTGACGGCGACGGTAAGCGGAAACGCATCCAAAGTGTTCGAGGCTATGGGTCACGGGGCGCTCGATGCTGCGGGAACGCCTGTCATGGGCGGCGACGGCTCGATACAGGGCGCCGATGAACTGCTGCGGAAAATTGCGACCATTGGTAAACTCATCGGTAAAAACGATACGATACCCGCTCGGGCACCCGTGGCAAAAAAAACCCCCAAAACCCAACCGTCCCTCGTGGCGATCGGCAGTTCCACCGGCGGACCCAGAGCTCTGTCGATCATTCTTTCGTCCATGCCCCGGCAATTGGGAGCATCGATCGTTATCGTCCAGCATGTGGATGTACAATTCGCATCAGGGCTGGCCGAATGGCTGAATGAACAGACAGCACTCACCGTAACAGTCGCGCGCGAGGGCGACCGCCCGGCGGAAAATACTGTGTACATCGCGAAAACCAACGATCACCTCATCGTTGGAGAGGATATGTCGTTTCATTATACTTCCGAGCCCCGGAACTATCCCTACCGACCGTCGGTCGATACGTTTTTCAGCAGTCTCGCCGCCTGCTGGCCGCAGAGAGGTATCGCACTTTTACTGACCGGAATAGGAAAAGACGGCGCCCGGGGGCTTTTGGAGCTGCGCGAAAAAGGATGGCACACTATCGCACAGGATATGAAAACCTCTATAGTTTACGGTATGCCGAAAGCCGCTGCGGAGATAAAAGCGGCTGTGGAAATTCTGCCCATTGACACCATCACGGAATCGATTGTACGTTATATGAAAGTAAAGGAATAGCCGATATGCCCGTTAACCCCTCCCCCTCGTTATCATCACGGCTGACCGATTACGAAATCACCGTCCTTCTGATCGATGACCAGACCATTGTTGCCGCCGCTGTCGAACGCATGCTTTCGTCCGAGAAGGACATATCGTTCCATTACTGCCAGGACCCCACCAAAGCGATCGAGATGGCAGTCGAAGTGTCGCCGACGATCATCCTTCAGGACCTTGTCATGCCGGATATCGACGGACTGACCCTCGTGAAATTCTTCAGGGTTCATCCACAGCTCAAGGATGTACCCCTCATCGTTTTGTCCTCGAAAGAAGAGGCGGGCACCAAAGCCGATGCGTTTGCGGTGGGAGCGAACGATTACCTCGTCAAACTGCCGGACAGGATTGAGCTGATCGCCAGAATACGCTACCATTCTAAAGCATACATCAACCTGCTGCAGCGGAACGAGGCCTATGAAGCGCTGCTTAAAAGCCAGCAGGAACTGGCTTCCGAGCTTGTAAAAGCGGCGGAACATGTGATGTCGCTTCTGCCCCCGCCGATAACCGAACCGCCCATCATGACCGAGTGGCGTTTTGTGCCGTCGGCGCAGCTTGGAGGGGATTCCTTCGGATACCACTGGATCGACGAGGATCATTTTGCGGTCTACCTGCTCGATGTATGCGACCATGGAGTGGGTTCCGCGTTGCTCTCGGTGTCTGCTCTCAATACGCTGCGGTCACAAACGCTTCCGAATACCGACTTTATTGTACCGGAGCAGGTTCTTTCCGGTCTCAACGATTCGTTTCAGATGGAGTCGCACAATAACCTCTATTTCACGATCTGGTACGGCGTGGTGAATATAAGGACGAATGAGCTCCGATACTCGACAGCCGGACATCCCCCCGGGCTGCTCATTTCCGGGCCGGACAGGTTCTCCGAGCTGATGACCAAAAATCTTCTCATCGGCGGATTGCCGGGTTCGTCCTATACGAGCAGAACGGTAAAAATCGACCGTCCTTCGACACTGTATGTTTTTTCAGATGGTGTATACGAAGTTCAGAAACAGGATGGGACGCTGTGGAGTCTCGATGAATTGAAGGCATTTCTCGTCGATCCGCCGACCGGGAAGGGTTCTGAAATCGATGCGCTCCTGCTCTATATCAAAGACATGAACGCGGGTGAAACCCTGGCGGACGATTTTTCCATACTCAAGGTGCGCTTTGAGTAAACTGCCGCTGCGAGTGAAGGAAATGAGCCATAAACCGGCATATCAGAATGCGCTCAGCGCTTTCGCCTGCGAGTCATAGATTGAAAAAATTCCCGAGAATCCCGAAATGTCAAATACTTCACTGATCGGCCCCTGAAGGGAACAGATAAGAAATTTCCCGTGAATCGCATTCATTTTTTTCAACCCCGTCAGGAAAACCCGCAATCCCGAACTGCTGACGTAGCCGAGCTGAGAACAGTCGAGAAGAATCTGCTTTTCTTTTCTGTCGATCAATCCCTCAATTTTTTTATCGAGTTGAGAAGCGTTTGTCGAATCGAGTCTTCCGTTAATTGTAAGAACGACAACCTGCCCTTTTCTTTCTTCCTTAATATCCATCAGAATGTTCCTTTCACGTTTATTTGATTCGGGATATCCGTCTTGTGACCGTAACACGGTTCCTGTCGCCATTACGTTCATACGAGAAAGAATCCATGAGCGTTTTCGCCAGATGAATCCCCAGCCCGCCTATTTTTCGTTCCTCGACCGGTGCATGTATATCGGGAGAAGGCATATCGAGGGGATTGAATGCCTTCCCCTCATCCTCGATCAGCACGCTTAATACATCACCATCCAGGCTGAATCTGAGCACAATGAGGTTACCGGTATCCTCATACCCGTAATTAATAACATTGGATACCAGTTCTTCAACCGTAAGAGCGATATCGAAAACCGGCTTCGGTGGTATGTTCCATTCTTCTCCCAGACGCTCCAGACAGTCATGTATCCGGTGCAGTTCCGAGAGGTCGTTTTCAATTTCAAGCGTATGTGTCCGCATGCACTCCATACCGGTTACCTGAGAGAGATTACACTGACAGACGCTTCATCATCCGGGGCATACGGTCCGAAAACGATGCCGGACGGCATGTCATGGATACGGACATAGTATGAATGTCCGGCGTCTATTGTATTCTGTACAGCCCATGCGCTGTAGTCTTTTTCGCCAAGCTGAAGTTTCAGACCCTCCATGGGATACTCAAGCACCGATTTCTCGGGCAGGGTACCGGCCGCTCCGACACCGTGGAAATTGATGTCCCCTCCCGAAACGCCGATGAGCGCTCCCTTCCATACGGCAGTTCCGGCCGGGCCGACCTCGAACCATATCCCGTAATTCGGATTCGCATGGATGTCGATACGGTAATCCGTACTGATTTTCGGTACCGGCGTGTTGGCTTTTGCCACAATCTTCGCCCCGAGTGAAGGGCTGGAGAATGCTATGCTGTCAGCCCCGCGAAGGGGAGTCGGCAGTTTATCGATTTCGAGAGCGCCATCGGTTACCGCAAACAGTATCGGGAAACCGATCCCTCGCACCGCCTGAACGGTAATGGCCAGAAGTGAAAGCCCGTACCGTACCGATTCCGATTCAAGGCTCTTCAGAGAACACAGAATGACCCAGAGCGATGTTTCCCTGTCGGCAAGCGCCTCTTTCGGCCCGAGCCAGGCAAGATTTTTGATATCGTCCTGCCAGAAATGGCCGTTGCCGTCAAGCCCGTACTGACGGATCGTTCCGAGGATCTTCTGCACTGATTGTGCATCTTTATCGAGCGCTGTCACCCAGATTTTTTTCATGGTTTATTCCCCCGGTATATAGTCGAAATTCACGAACCTCCATTATAATCGTTCACCATCATTATTCACATCATAATCTGAACTTTCTGCTGACCCGCCTGAAGCGCCGCGCCCATCGCATTGGGCGGCGTTCCGTTATGGGCGGTCGGGCAACCCATGAACACCGCGGGGGACCCTTCGATTTTTACCATTACGCTCCCCATGGTGAAACAGACTTCGCCCATGTTCTTGTTTGAGACGACTCCTCCGGCGACTCCCGCCTCATCGCCCTGGCTCATCTTCCATTTCGTCTTTAAAGTCATTGCATTCATCATCTCTATTTTTACCATCTGGGCGCAGGTACTCGGATCGGCGGTCTCCGTCATAGCCATATTCGGGAACGGCATTGGAACCGGTCCGGCAGGCGGAGCCGGGACTTTACAGACATCGGGAATGGCAAAACATTTACCACCCGCCTGATTGGTCATAGCCATCATACAGTATGCTCCTCATCCTAACAGTATCTTTTCTCCATTGACTTTAACAACTTCTTCCGCTCTGATATGCGTATCTTTCGAAGCGAGGAAGAATTTCCCCCGGACGAGCAGACGAAGCCTTCCTATCCTGCTTTCCTCAAATTCATCAACCGTACGATAACAGCGGCTGATTCTCTGAACCAGACGGTCTGCCATGGTATCGACACACCGCGCCGCAAGCCTGACAGTATCCATACAGCTTACCAGTGTCCTGCCCGTAATGGACAGTTTTCCGCCCACGGCGACATTCATATCGGGTGTTTCGACAGCGAACGCGCCTTCATCGACCCTGACGGAAACACCATGCTCGAACGGCACGGTAACCGGCTCCGCTGATTCCCTGCACAGAACAGACAGAATGTACCATGTCCCCCCGGTATCGATACAGATCATTACCGTATCGTTGATTTCAGGCTCTATCAGGCAGCCGACCGCCCGTACGGCTCTCCGCAGCAAGCCCTCGGCCTCGATGAGATAGCTGCGGTTTTCAACTGCCCTTACGGCGCCGGTTTTCAGCATGGTTTCCACCGGACAGTTCGTTTCCGCGATGTTTTTATTATCCATAATCGCCTCCTCTATTGTCATTTATCAGCTTTCGGTTTCCAGTCTTCGGCTTCAGCGAGCTCCGGATCGGTAGCCTTCGCTTTCGACCTGTTCGATCCATCCCAGATTGTCTTTGTGTCGATCACCCGGTGAAGATTCGCCTGGGTGAGAATCGCGTTTGAGAAATCCGCGGCGGTGAGATCGGCGTGGGACAGGTCCGCATAGGTGAGATCCGCGCCTGCGAATTTTGCCGCGCTGCATTTTGAGCCGTCGAGCATGCATCGAACCATACCGGCTCCGGAGAAATCCGCCAGCGAAAGATCGGCGCCGGTAAAAATCGCCGATTCGAGCACAGCGCCTGCCATATATACCTTTTTGAGAACAGCCCCCATAAACCGCGCCGCGTACGCCTCAAGACCTCCAAGTTTCGCGCCGGTCATAACAGCCCCCGCAAAGCCGGTCTGGAAGAGATTGCAGGTTATGAATTCGGTTCCCGAAAGGTCGGAACCGGTCAGATCGGCCATGGTGAAATCGCAGTGGTCAAGCTTCATCTCTTTCAAAGATACGCCGGTAAGATCGGATTTGATGAAACAGACCGATGAAAAAACAGTGCCATCGAATATGGCTTTCGACAGGTTTGCGCTGCTGAAATCGGCTCCGGTCAGATCGGCTCCGGTCAGATCGGCCTTTTGTAAATAAGCCTGCGAACAGCGAGCACCGGCAAGCCGGGCTTTTTTCAGAACCGCCGAGGCGGCCTGAAGCCCGGTGGCATCGGTCCCGGTCATGTTCACCTCTCCGGCATCCGTCTCCTCGAACGTTGCATAGGAGATGTTTGCCTTCTCCAGCGAACACCCGGTCATCCGCGATGCCCGGACAGCAATCCACATGCAGTTTGCGCCGGAAAGGTTCGCGCCGCCCAGGTCGCAATCGGTGAAGGACGCCGCCGTAAGATCGGCTCCGCTCAGATTTGCACCCGTAAGCGTCGATTTTTCAAAAACGGCATGCGGGAGCGCCAGCCCGGACAGATCGCACCCGGAGAGGTCTGCATGGGCAATAACCTTTTGTTTTTTATGGAAGACGATCAGCTTTTCACGGGTCATTGTCTTCACTGTTCCGGTCTCCATTCCGCCAGAATTGTGGAGTTCAGGTTGGCGCCCTCAAACTGCGGCTTTACGATGTTCGCTTTGTAAAAATCGACGCCGTAGAGGTTCGACCCCCGGAAATCGGTCTCGGTCAGGTTCGCCTTTCTCAGAATTCCTTTGAAAAAATTAAAGTCCGCCATGACCGTAAAGCTCAAATCGGATTTCGAGAAATCCGCGCTCGTGGCACTGGCATTCGTGAAATCGGCTTTGCTCAGATTGCAATTCATCATTGCAGCATTTTCGAGGCTGGCTTTGTGAAAAACAGCTCCGGACAGGTCCGTGTCTTCCCAGTTTGCACCGGAGAGGTTTGCGCCGGAAAAATCGGCTCCGGGAAACTGCGCCTTGCTGTCAGCCGCGCTTTTCTGCATATCGGCTTCGGTGAATATTCCCCCTTCGGCGGAAGCTTTGGAAAACCAGGCGCTTTGCAGGATTGTATGCGAAAAATTCGCCTTCGTCATCACGGCTCCGGAAAAATAAGACTGGCTCAGGTCCGAACCGGTGAAATCGGCGCCGCTCACATCAGCCTCGGTGAAAAAGGCCCCCGTTGCCTTTACCCTGCAGCATGTTACCCCGGCAAGCTTCGCTTTCGAAAAATCAGCATATTCCAGATTCGCTCCGGTCAGGTCCGCGCCGGTGAAATCGGCCCCGGATACATTGGCATAGGAAAAATCGGCCCCTTTCAGGTCGGCATCGACAAACGAAGCGCCCGACGCATCCCCTCCCGTGAATTTCACCCCCGCGAGACAGGCGCCGGCAAGCGCAGCTCCGGCAAGCATTGCGCCGTAAAGGTTTGCGCTCGAAAGATCGGCGCCCGAGATATCCGCCTTTTCCAGAACAGCGCCGGTCATGTCCGCTCCCGTCAGATTACTGCCGGAAAGATCCGCGCTGTCGAGGCTCGCGCTTTTCAGGTCAATACTAGTCAAATCTTTACCGGACAGGTCGAATCCCGTCAGGTCCTGCCCCTGAAAACTTACCCCGTCCTTCAGACCGGCAAGAAGATCATTGGCTGCTTTGGGTGTCTCTTTCGGGAGATTTGGAAGTACCGCTGTTTCCTTCTTTACTTCGGGGGGAATAACATCCTCTTCATCCTCAATGTCCATTTCCCCGGACATCTTTGCTTTCTGCTCCTCAAGCAGCTTGAACATGCGTTCCCGCTCGTAGAGCTCTTTTTCTACATCGGGAGGAACAACACCGCCCAGGCTCTGAATAAACAGCTTCGCGGAAAAACCTTCCGGCTCGGGCGGAAAGTACTTGTCGGGATTTTCGACACCGGCCTTCTGCATCAGGGCTTTGAACTGGGCTTCCTGTTTCGCAGCCCTTATATTGGCTTCGGTTTTCAACTCTTCAGGTGAAAGCTTCAGCAGCGCCAGGTCTTCCGGCTTCGGCTGGAAATACTGGTCGGGATTCTCGACACCGGCCTTCTGCATCATGGCCCTGGCCTGAAATTCCAGCTCCGCGGCCCGTTTATCGCCTTCCGCTTTCAGCTCTTCCGGCGATAACTTCAGGAAAGCCATATCTTCCGGCTTGGGTTTAAAAACCTCGTCGGGGTTCTCGACACCGGCCTTTTTGAGCAAATCCTTAAACTGTTTTTCCGATTCCGCCGCCTGTTTTTCAAATTCGGACCGCATGAACTTATCAAGAGCGGACTCATCCGCTGCAGGGGGTTTCCCCTGTGGAATTCCGGGTTTTCCTGCTCCACCCGCAGGAACAGCCCCGGCTTGCTCACCCGGCGCCTCGGATGGTTTTCCGGCTATTTCCGGTACTTCGATGTCCGGAGTTACCGGCAGTTTGGTTTCAGGAGTTTTCGGCTTTCCGGTATCGGCAGCGGCGATACCGGGAAGCGCGACAGCGGGAATTCCCAAAGCGAGTTTCGGTATTCCCGGCATTCCGGCTTCTTCGGCTTCGGGAACCTCCGCTTCGGGCGCTTCGACAGCCTCTCCCGAGAGTAACTCGCGGTAATACTCGGGTGGTTTCGGCGCTTCGCTCAAAGGTTCCCATGCGGCGAGAATATCGAGAATATCGCTGGCCTCATCATCGGCAACGGTCATGGCGCCATGGAACAGAATCAGTCCCGTTTCCGCGCCCGGTAAAAGCCACACCGTATCGAGATTCGTTTTTATTTCCCTGAACAGGACTTCGCCGTTTTTCTCCTGGTTTACAAAGCAGCGGGCCCTGACTCCCGGAAGCTGTGAATTGATAACCTGTCGTTTCGGGTGCATATTGACAACGGATACGCGCTCGTTTCCGGAGAAATACCCGTCGATCCACTGGTCGGGCGGCGCAGCATTGAAATACGACCAGTCCAGGTCTTTCGGATAGTAGGGCCAGGAATCCTGCCGCCATTCATCATCGAACGTACCGAGCTTTTTCGTTCTCCGGGGAAGTCCCGGATCGAGGGGGCCGAATCCTGCCGGGTCGGGCCTGTCGGAAGTCGCCCCGATGAGCTGGTTCGGCGTCTCGATGTTCGGCAGCGGGTAGACCCTGTTTCCATTCTTCATTACTACGGGGGCCATGCCTTTTCCAGCCGGATTCTTCTTGAAATCCGGACCGCCGAAAGCATTTTCATAGGTGACAGGCATCGCGGCAAAAGGCTCCGGGTCGGTAACGACATCGACCGCTCCTCCCGCCCGTTTCCAGAAACGGTTTCCGAAGACGTTCAGGGTTTTGTCGATGGTTCCAACCCTGAACCGTACCTGTGATGCGGGAAGATGCTTCCCTTCCGGCGCATGACACTTTCCCGAAAGAAGCGCTTCGCCATGGGGTTTGGGCATGGACATGTCGAGGATGTCAGTCTTGCCGAGTTCATTCCCCGCAGCCTCCATGAAATCCTTTTCATCGAGCAGCATGGGAGTATCAGCGAGAATAAACCCGCCGATGATACACAACGACAGATGATATCGCCGTTCACGTTCGAACGTGGTATTCATCAGGCAGAGGGTGTCCGGCTTGTTCGGTTTCATCTTTCCATATCCAATGGTACCGTTTTTCAGAATAAAAAGTCTTCATTAAAACTCGTTAACACTCTATTGCATTATCCTGGCGGCGGAGTGGAACTTCTGGCCGTTGTCGAAGATAAGTTCTCTTCGGCCTGAAGTGATTGTGCGATCGGCGACGGTTCTTCCGGCGGGCTGCCGGGCTCGACAATCGGAACCTCTGGAACTTCCGGGGGGTCCGGTGGCTGTGGCGTATTGGTAACATTCGGAACGGCCATCGGCTGTACCGATACAAGTTGATTCGCTTTCAGTTTTGTCAACACCTTTACATTATTTTTAAAATAGCTTTTACCATTGACAGTCAAGGTATCCGTTATGGTGACCGGCCCTTTTAATTTAATATTATTACCGGTTACTTTTACGGCTGCGGAAGAATTAATGAACACTCCGGTGGAACATACCTGAATCGAAGTACTCGGGACTTGAATCTTGATTCCAGTGGTAGGAAGGGGATCGAGTACTATTTTAACACCTGCCGTTCCTGAAATAAGCTGAATGTCAAGCGTACATTCATTCACGCTCCTGCCATAATGTTTCCACGCTGTAGTCCATTTGCCTTTAGACATGGTTGGCCCGATTTTCATGGCAAACTCAAAAGCAGCCTTGAGGCTCGCCGCTACTCCGACAAAAACACTTACCTCACCACCGCCGAAGAAACTTTCTTTCCCACCTATAACAGCACTGAAATCGTTGGAAAATCCCCAGGTCTCCTTTATGGCGTGAACGTATTCTTTGCTGTTTCCGCTTGTCTCATGAATGAAATCGCTCTCCTTCTGAACGATTTTACCTTTTTCGGCCTGAAGAACGATATCCTTATCTTGGCTTTGTATCAGAACATTTTCTTTTGCAATGGCATCAAATTTCCCTTCGGTCGTCATTCTGATTCCATTACCCGGATCCTCATCGACAACATAGGAAGGCGGATCGTTCGGCGCTCCCATTCGTATCCATGAATTCGCGGTCGGCGACTGCATCAGGATTCTTTCGTTACCCGCATTGTCCTCGATTGCAATTTTATTCGCGCCGCCTGTCTGAATGACGGACTGGGTCTGGTTCGATGACGTTACCGTGCTCGGAGTCTCCGGATTCGGCACTGCACCCGCGATGACCGGTCGGTCGGGATCGCCATCGATGAAAGTCAGAAGCACCTCGGTATCCTTGTGCAGCGGAAAATGCATACCGTGGTCGGTACCGGCATAGGGCTGCATCATGCGAAGGAAACAGGATGCCTTCCCGGCGCTGTGCTCGTCGTTCAGGTCGAACGGCAGCCGCACCTTGTACCGACCCTGCTCGTCGAGCTCTGCGTAGGTTCCGCTGCCCTCGGCATCCACCTTGGCATTGAGGGTACCCGATATGCGGGGTTTCTGCGCCTTACGTTCGGGCCGGAACTGGACATCGGAAGGTATGGCGGTGAACTGGTTCCGATAGTAGACCTGCTCCTCCATCTCGGCAAGAGCGGTCCTGATTCCGGAAATCAGATACCCGGTCTGAGTACCCTCATGAGACAGCTCCGTGATGAGATACTTACGGTTGAAATCGCTGCGGTAATGATCCTGCAGCGAAAACGTATATCCCGGCGCCATGAAGGGAACGGTACTCTCGCCGAAAAATTCCCTCTTACGGCAGAGCAGTTCCTCGGCGCGAATCTGGGCGAGAAAGTTGCCCTCTTCGGACGTGAGAAAATGCTCGCCGTAGAGATAGGAAGTTCCCCTGCCGTTCGCTTCCACATCGGCTGAGCCGGAAATTTCGAGCGTGGGACGCTCATAATTGTAGTCCTTCAGCTTGACATTCTTCGGGAGCTGGCGCTCACGGCAGGTGTAGGATTTGATGACCTCGGTCCGGTGCATCGTATCCAGGCCGGATGGCGGCGAATAGTAGAGAACCGCATCCAGCGGCAGATCGGTATGCGATATTTTGGTGTCGGTAAAAATGACTTTTTCCCCGGCTGCCGTCTGTTCGAAGTAGTAATATATCCCCTCGCGCTCACACCAGCGGGACACGAAGTTCAGGTGGCTTTCGCCATACTGGCAGACATAGTCGATCTTCGAGTATGAGCCCTGCAGCTTGAACTCATAGTCCATGGATGTCAGCCCGCCGTCCTTCAGCGTATTTTCGAGAATATCCTGAACCGATTCGTTGAGAATCACCTGGTTGTGCATGGTGAGGTTGAGCCACCAGAGCTTCGGGACAAGGTGGGCACGGTAGAATACAAAACCCTGATATTCGTGGAGCTGCTCGAACTGAGCGAGGATACCGTGAAAATCGATATCGGTGCCGTCCTCACGGTGAAAGGTGAGTTTGGCCGGGTTGCTCAGCACACCGGACAGATCGATATCCGGCACTCCCGATACAAGCATGATGGTGAACTCATAGGGTTTCGATATTCCCTCGAATCCCTTGAAATTCACCACCGCAAAGGTATCGTCGGGAAGCGCTGTTGTCGTAAATGAATATTTTTCAGCGGTTAAATATTCCATCAATTCCTCCTTGTAATGACAAGGAATATCGTATTACTGAAACTTGATCGTGAATTCGCCTTTCTTGTCGACACCGAGCTGCACCTTGGACGGCATCTCACCTGTCGTCATATGCGTCAGAATCTCCTGCGCCATCCGCGGCAGGATATTCCCGTTCAGGATGTATTCGATGTTGCGTGCGCCGGTCTCGACCTCGGTGCAGCGGGCTGCGATCTGGTCCACCACGTCCTTGGTGTAGTCCATTGCCATTTTGTTGTTCTCCAGCAGCGTTTTCTGCACCTTTTTCAGTTTGAGGTCAACGATCAGTTTCAATGCATCCTGCCGCAGGCTGAAGAAAGGAATAACCGTCATCCTTGCAAGCAGCGCGGGTTTGAAGTGCGACGACAGCACCGGACGGATGGCGGAAACGAGCGAATCCAGCGGCGGTATTTCGTCGGTGTTCGTCATTTCCTGGATGATGTCCGAGGCCAGATTGCTTGTCAGGATGATGATGGTATTCTTGAAATTCACATCCTTGCCTTCGCTGTCGGTCAGAATCCCCTTGTCGAACACCTGGTAGAAGAGGTTCATCACATCGATGTGCGCCTTTTCCGACTCGTCGAGAATGACAACGGAATAAGGTTTCTGGCGAACGGCCTCGGTCAGCATGCCGCCCTCGCCATATCCGACATAGCCCGGGGGCGAACCAATCAGACGGCTCACGGTATGGCTTTCCTGGAACTCGCTCATATTGACCGTCACCGCGTTCTTGTCGCTTCCGAACAGGATATCGGCAAGCGTGAGGCTCACCTCCGTTTTACCAACACCGCTCGGTCCGGCGAGGAGAAATACGCCGAGCGGCTGGTCGGGATTCTTGATTCCCGCCTTCGCGGCCTTGATCACTTCGGCCATCGCATCGAGCGCATGATCCTGGCCCTTGACACGGGCTTTCAGCTGGGCGGCGAGATTGATGATAGTCTGCGCCTCATCCTTGAGCATCTTGCCCATGGGAATGCCTGTCCAGTCGGACACAACCTGGGCTACCACATCGGGATTCACCTCGATATGGATCAGGGGATCATCACCCTGAATTTCCACGAACGCCTTGTCGGCTTCGTCGAGCTGTTTTTTAAGCTCTTCCTTCTTCTTTTCATCGGCTTCCTCCTGTATCTGATTTCTGATACCGATGACTTTCTCCGCCGCCTCTTTTTCCTTGAGCCACCGCGCTCTGATCTGCTCCGCTTCAACAGTTGCGGTTTCGATGGTTTTGAGAACCTTCTGATACTCTTCCTCGTCTACCTCGGCTCCGTTGATCCTGTCCCTGTCCATCCCTTTCTTCTCACGTTCAGAAGCCTGGACAACCCGTTCCTTGTCTTCGAGGACCGGAGGTTTTGCGATGAGGTTTATCTTGATCCGGGCGCAGCTCGTATCGAGCAGATCGATCGCCTTGTCCGGGAGGAAACGCCCCGTAATGAACTTATCCGAGAGTTCGGCGGCGGCGTTGATGGCATCGTTCCGGATGACCACCTTGTGCGCCTTTTCATAGCTCGCTTTGATACCCCTCAATATCAGGGCAGCGGCTGCAACGCTCGGTTCATCGAGCTTGACCGGCTGAAACCTTCTCGCAAGCGCCGGGTCTTTCTCAAAATATTTCTTGTACTCTTTCCATGTCGTTGCGGCAACGGTTCTGAGCTCACCGCGGGCAAGCGCCGGTTTGAGCAGGTTCGCCGCATCGCCCCCTCCCGCCGCGCCTCCGGCGCCGATCAGGGTATGGGCCTCGTCGATGAACATGATGATGGGCTTTTCCGACGATTTGACTTCGCCGATGACACCCTTCAGACGGTTTTCAAACTCGCCCTTCATACCGGCGCCAGCTTCGAGGAGTCCCATATCGAGCTCGATCAGCCGGACATTCTGCAGGATATCGGGCACATCTCCCTCGGTAATCCTGAGCGCAAGGCCCTCGATCACCGCTGTCTTTCCTACCCCCGGCTCGCCGACGCAGATGGGATTGTTCTTTCTTCTTCTGGCAAGGATGTCGATGATCTGGCGGATTTCCTTGTCGCGGCCGAATACCGGATCGATCTTGCCGTCAAGTGCTTTCTGGGTGAAATCGTTGCAGAATCTCGCTATAAAGCCGCCCTCGCGCTTTCCGGCGTCGGGTTCACCGGGCGCCGCTTCCTTCTCGGCGGTTTTCATCTCGATCGACTGTTTGGCGATTTTCCAGAAATCCTTCGCGAGCTGTTCACGGCTTATGGATTTGAACAGATCGATATACCGTCCCGTCGCAAAGAGAGCCGGTTTCGCCAGAAAGGTAAGAAGAACAGCGCCAGACCGTATTTTTCTCTCGCTTAAATCTATCGATGTGACCAGCCATGATTCCTGAAAAAGATCGAGCATCAGGGGCGAGAAGACAGGCTTGCCGGTATTGCCGGTCTTGTTGTCCTCCAGCGCATCCTCCAGCGCTTTAATCACCCGGCCGATATCGAGATCGAACTGCTGAAATATCAGGGGAAGGTCCGACCGGTTATCTTCGAGAAGCTTAAGAAAAAAATGCTCGACCGTTACCTCGTAGTGTGTTCTTGAAACACAGAGACCGGCAGCGGACTGCAGCGCATTCGTACAGTAAGCGTTCAAACGCAGCAGGAGGTTTTTCATATCCACTGTGACCATGTAAAACTCCTTTGTTGATTAAGGTAAAATGAATGATGTACAGTATTTTCAATGAGCACGTTCCGGCAATGTCACCGAAAGCGTCCCCGAACAAAACTTCTCCGAAAATATCCAGGTGTTCCACCCGAGCTGCGACCAGGTTTCCGAACCGAGCCTTGCAGTCTCAATGTCATCGCTATCGATTCGTAACTCGAAATCACAGGCCAGCGGCTGATCGAGGTAGAACCGTGTCATGCGTATCATTTTCCGAAACGCGGGCCTGTCCGGCAAAAAACGGTGAAAAGAGCCGCTGTCCAGCGGACCCGCCAGAATCCTGAACTTTCCCATACGGTCGGCGATCTCGAAACCGAGATAACTGTTTTCGCCAAGCCGGTGCCCCGATTTTCCGACAGAGCAGCGCTGATCTTCCGGAATGGCGGTCACCCGCGGGACACACTGATCGATACTGATGCTCGGCTCGTTTACACTGTCGATGAGCAATGAGCGCAAACCCTCTGCGCACCGTGGAAATTGTGTCAGGAGCCCGATATACCGGAGCATGCCCGCGGCATCATCGACTTTTCGTCTGAGCTGATCACCTTCCAGGCCGATCAGACAGTACAGACGCTGTACCACATCCGCATCCGGCTCATCGACTATCGTGTAAAAGAGCCGGTATTTTTTCCAGCACTTGAAAAACAGGCTGAAAGCCGGGAAATTGAAAATATCGATGAAATCACGGGTTATCGTCACATCATCCGACTGTTCATACAATAAATCTTCCGTATAAAAAGTCGGAAGCGGGGAAGATGCGCCGTAGAGACCCAGAAACGTCGCGGTTACCCGGTATAGCGGATCATCTCCGGGAAGCTTCTCTATCCCCGTGATATCCGATTCGGGAAAATCGAGACTCAGATAGGGGCGGACACGGATTCTGCGGCTGATTTCATCATAACCGCTGATACCGCCGTTCTCCCTGCTGATGATGTACCGCAGCAGCCGAAGCGCCTGGGTAAAAGTAAAACGCTCCCCTTCTTTGAGGAGCTTCGTTTTTATAGCAGGGGTCTGTCTCCTATCCTCGCCGGCCACAGGAATGTCTCTCCCGATATACTGTCTTTTAGTTCGAATTGGGTGAACGAATTAATGGAACTGTAAACTCCGAAAAACAAATCCATGACGGATGCAAACAAATAGAGATCTCCAAGACTCGCGAAATGATCCTGCTTTACGCTCATCTCGATTTTTTGCCCCCGGATGAACATCCCTTTTTCCAGACGCTCCGAGGGGGTGACCTTCAGATCATCGATGCCGTTTATCCTTTTTTCGTTGGCGGCTGTTTTCGTCTTGTTGGTCTCACCGGGGAAGATGTAGAGATTCAACAGGTTCTTTATGTTGGTGACATCCGCAACCGAAAGAAAATTCAATGACATATGCGACAGGAATTTCCAGAGCGTGTTTTTACCGAGCATCGGCTCTATTGTCGGAGTAGGCGGAATGATATTTCTGAAATTCAGCAGACCGGGAGAATCGGAAGTCTGGACGGAAATATCGCCGTGTTGAAGGCGTTCCGGCAGGACTCCGTTCGTATAGGTGAGCGTCAGGTTGAGCGTCTCCGGCTTCGGTTCCGGCCCCTCCGGGGGATAGGTAAACGAAAGATAGTATTCGGGCGTGTCGTCAATCGGCGATCTGTCGTGGATAACCTGATAGACTGAGGAATCATGCTCTTCGTATGAAAAAAGCTCCAGAGGAGAATATTGTTTGGGAGTCACCGTACCCTGTTCATATCCAACAACCCTGTCAACACTGAACACGCGATAGTGATCCCTGTTCTTCGTGGGGGGACGGACACGAACTTTTTCCAGCCGATGGTCGAGGGCAAACTGATCGGAATCGTCGGAAAAAAGATTGACCACGGGCGTTACGAAAAAGAGAAAATTACCCGGCTGTACCGATGGAGTGGAAAACGATGACGGCTTCAGCTCAAACCATACTTCAAATCGTGACCCATCGCCCCTGTTGCGCCACCGGTCCCATCCCCGAAGCTCCAGAAACAGAAATTTCTGCGGTAGAAGAAAATATTCGAAGATCAACCTGTATCCCTGAAATGAATGGGATGGATAGGGAATAAGGCTGTTGTTCATCTCCAGACCGGTCGGGACGAGGCATTCGGGAGGTATTTCACACTCCTGGCCGCCCGAAACCGGCCTGAGAACGATCCTTTTCACAAACCGTGTCAGGAGCAGATACAGCTCGGTGGCCTGTGTGTAGCTCTCACCGAGAAAGAAGCCGAGGCGTTTGGGCTCCCAGCCCGAAAGCGACAGGCCGTTCAGCTCGAATACGAGTCGGATACTGTCCGGTTTTTCAGGCAGCTGCACCAGGTCGGCCGACACCAGAGAGAGGGGATGTACCTCGGTCTCGAAGCAGGTTCTGAATATGCATTCTGTACCTTCGACCGGAATGGACGCCAGCGAAGTGCCTTTCCTGACAGTGATGCTCTCTTTGAGACTCGCTTTGGGGGAAAACATGACGATCGATGTGGAGGGGATCGGTCTCAGGTAGTGCGGAAAAATAATATCCATCAAGCCGTGAATGATTTCGGGGAAATCATTTTCGAGCTTCTGATCCAGAAGTCCCGTCAGAAATGCGACTCCCTCAAGGAGCCGTTCCACATCGGGATCGGAAGTCGTTCCGCTGAGCATGGGGGCAACCGCCGGATGAGCTTTCGAAAACTCGCGGGCCAGTTCCCTGAGATTCTGGAGCTCCTGCTGATAATATCTGTTGAACACGTACCCTTTACTCCCTATTGCGAAGAGATATTGACTTTTCCTTCGGAGCTGACGACTGTTTCGAGGACCACAGGAGTCGATTTATCGGTGGCGAGAACTGCTTCAAGCTTGAAACGAAGCGATAAAATGTCGTCTTCATGCGAAATGGTCGAAACCTTGACATTCGCCAGACGCGGTTCGTACTTCATGATAACTTCCTGCAGGGTCCGTTCGATCCTTCTGGAAATTTCGGTAATGCTTTCCCCGTGGGTATTCGTTATATCCGGTATTCCATAATCTTCCGCAATCAATGTGCTTCCCTGATGGGTATTCAACAGCCGCTGCAGATGGTTTATTATGGAAAATATCTTGCGGGTCATATCCCGCTCGATTCGGAAATCCGGATTCCGCTCCATGTTCTTGATTCGTTCCAGCAGACGTTCGTCAGCCATCAGGGGTGCCTTCGTAAAACAATACCATGGGAAGTAGCGGAAAAATCAGGGTGTATTCATTAGTTTCTAATTGAGCATAATCGGCCTAAAATAAATGCGTCGCGCCCCCGATAATTCTAGGGCGCGACACATTCTCGCTCATCCGTTATACTTTGGGTGTCTGCCAATCGTCCTCGGCTTCAACCCCGTCAACAACTGCGGTCCATATGATTTTCGAGTAGGTGAAATGAATTTCTTCCATGTCATGATACGGTTTGTTTTCAGGAAGAAATGTCATGGGTTTGTAATCTTTCATTCTGACAATGATGGCATTTTCCAGCTTGATCGTGTAGTAATGTTCCTCGGCTCCGGTGGGAGTTATATGGTAAAACTGTAAAACCACTTCCGAGAACCGCTCGCCGCTGGTACAGGCCTGCATGAGACTGGGAGAACTTTTATCGAAGTGCTTGGTGATAATGAGAGGATGATGTATACGCTGGCCTGTCGGAAGACCGGTATGGGTATCGCGCGGGATTTCAATCTCATGCTGCACATCGTATACAAGTATCGTTCCCTCGCGGCCCGCCTGGGTGCAATCTCCCTGAATAGGTCCCTGGTTGTTGCCGGTCAATGTCAAGTAAGATGTCATTGCCATGGAAAACCTCCATTGTAAAGTGTTTTGTCCGTTCTTCAACAGGAGCTGTATTCACACCGGCTTCACTTGAAGAATCTTTTTGTGTCCGAATGATTTATAAACCTTTTATACCAAACGGATCGATTACGACTTGTCAAGTTTACCGACAAGCGAAAGAGTAAAGGATGCGCCCATATACTTGAAATGAGGCTGCACCTTCATGGAAACACGGTACCAGCCGGGTTCACCCTCGACATCCGATACTTCGATCTGGGCCTTCCTCAGCGGCCGACGGCTTCGGACACCGGGCGACGGATTTTCCTGATCGGAGACATATTGGGAAATCCACTTGTTCAATTCTGTCTCCAGATCGACCCGTGTCTTCCAGCTTCCGATATTTTCGCGCTGGAGAACTTTCAGATAATGGGCAAGCCGGCTGACCACGAAATTATACGGCAGCTGAGTGCCCAGCTTATAGTTCAGCTCTGCCTGTTTGCCTTCAGCGGTATTACCGAAGTTCTTTGCCTTCTGGCACGAATTCGCGGAGAAGAATGCTGCATTATCGCTTCCCTTCCTCATGGTGAGCGCTATGAAGCCTTCCTCGGCAAGCTCGTACTCTTTCCGCTCGGAAATGAGCACTTCGGTCGGGATTTTCGTCTGCAGCTCTCCCATCGACTCGAAATTGTAGACCGGCAGGTCTTCAACGGCTCCACCGCCCTGGGGTCCGATAATATTCGAGCTCATCCGATATTTCGCAAAGCTGTCGGTAATCCTCGACGCAAACGCGAACGCAGCATTTCCCCAGAGATACGCTTTATTCCCGGTGGAGGCTTCTTCCTTGTAGTTGAAGCTCTTTGCCGGAATGGTATCCTGACCGTAAGGTACACGGAGCAGGAAATGCGGGAGCGTCAGACCGATATTTCTGGCATCTTCGGACTCGCGGAATCCCTGCCATTTCGTATACTGGGGCATTTCAAAGATCGATTTAAGGTCTTTCAGATTCGGAAGACCGTTGAATTCCTCAAGCCCGAAAAACTGCGGGCCTGCGGACGCCACAAACGGCGCATGAGACATCGTCGAAACGCTCGCAAGATGCTGGAGCAGCTTGATGTCCTGAGCGCCCGGCCCGAACTCGTAATTCCCGACCATGAGCCCGTAAGGCTTGCCGCCGAACTGACCGTATTCGGCAGTATAGGCGGTTTTGTACAGCCCTGATTTGACAATTTCAGGCGCATCCTCGAAATCATCGAACAGATCCTGCTTGTTGACATTGAGAATCTCGATTTTCGTATTCTCCCTGAAATCGGTCTTGTCAACCAGGAATTTCAGTGACCGCCAGGCCGATTCGAGCTTCTTGAATTCGTCATTATGCAGAATCGCATCCATCTGCCTGCTCATTTTCTGGTCGATGTTTGCGATCATCTCGTCCACAAGACCGGCTGAAATCCGTACCGATTCACGGCCGGGTTTCATCAGTTCGTCGATGAAAGCCTGGACGCCCTGCTTGGTGACTGCATAGGCCTCATCAGAGGGCCGCAGCTTGGTCGCCTGCAGAATTTCATCAAGGAGTGTTCCCTCTCCTGCGGCAGCTTGTGCCTCGGGCGCTGCCTGGGCCTGTTTTTCCTCATCAGCCATTACCGCTCTCCTTATCCTTCAATTCCAAGTTCTTTTAAGAGACGTGCTCTTGCGCCTTCATCCTGGACCAGCTCCTGTATCTTCTTCCTGAAATCAGGCACATTTCCAAGCGGCCCTTTCAACGCCTTGAGTGCTTCACGTAGTTCGACAAGCTTCTTCAGTTCGGGGACTTTCTGAATAATGGCATCCGGCTCGAAGTCTTTCATGCTCTTGAAATCGAGATTAACCGACAGTTTCGCGTCCTCCTGGCCAGACAGGGTGTCATCAACGACAGTCTCGAGCTTGACATCCTGCCCCTTCAGCACATCATTGAAGTTATCCTTGTCGATATTGACAGGTTTACGGTCTTCGAGAGGCGTACTGTCCGCCCGCATCGTGAAATCACCCATAACGAGTACTTTCAGAGGGAGCTCGACCTCTTGCTGCGCATCGCCGGTTGCCGGACGGTATACAATATTAACACGTTCCTTCGGGGCGACAGAACCTTCTTTCGCCATCCTAAACCTCCTTCACTTTTGGGGAAAACATTATTGTCAAATCCTCTATCCATAGCCCTGGGACAGGCACGAAACGGATTAAATGCTCATCTGCATGGAATTCACTTATTTTCACCCATGAATACTATCAATTAAACCTTTTTACCCTCCAATAGTCAAGACAATTATCACAACCTCACGCTTATTACAATAGTTCAATAGCCCTCGCCGGATCAAGGGCCGAAATACGATTCAACACCTTCTCGATCAGCTCATCATCCTTTTTTTCACCCTGGAGCCGCAATCCTGACAGCGCGAGGGTGAGTCCCTCCACTGCAAGCACAGGTTCCCACCGCTCGATTTTGTACTCGTCGATTATACTGAGAATCTCCTGAATATAGGGAACGACGAGCTGCGGTTTTTTGACACGCGAGAGCAGCTTGCATAAACCGATTTTCCATAATAACCGTTCACGGACGGACGATGCCTGATTGACCTTGCCGATAAAAGTGCCCAGGGCTGCATTCATCTTATTATCCATAATCAGTTTTTGCGCTTCGGCGATCTCGTTCTCGACGAGCTGCTCGATCCCCGATCCCGCGGACGAGAAAGAGCCGCTTCCACCGCCTGACTGGGCCGCCGCTTTCAGCCACTCCTTCGTTTCATCATCGGCAAACGGAGTACCATCGGAAAAGGCCATCTTTTCAATTCCGGGCAGCCGTTTCGTGAAATCCGCCGTCTCACGGGCCACCGTCTCGCCGATAGGGGAATACCGTAACTGTTCGAGCGACTCGGCGACAAACCTGCTGAGATCAAACCAGAAGGGATACTGGCGGACGAGCCCTTCCGACGCGAGCATGAGTTCACGCCAGTTTCTGGACTGGTAGAGACTTTTCAGCGAAGAAATCACCTGTTCTTCCGGCGGGGGTATCATGGTCTGACCGTCGGTAGCAGGCGGCAACTTCTGGACAGGCAGCCAGATACTGATACGGTTGAGGCGAAACGGAACGATACTTATCGGCTCCTTCTTCAGCAGGAGCGTCGATGCTCTCCCGAGGATATCGAAACCCTGCCTCAGGAGTTTATCCCCATCCGCATCGGCGCCCTCGGGCGGGGATGCGGGAGCAGGCGCAGGTTTAGCCGCAGGCTTTGCGGGTGGTGTTCCGGCGGGGGCTTCGGCGCCCGCTGCGGTGGGCTCTGCGGTGGGCTCTGTTCCGGCAGGCGCAGGCGCAGGTTCCGGCTCAATATCTATCAATCCGGTAATATGTTCAATCATGCTCCTCAGAACAGGCGCATCCTCGGTTTTTTCACTGAGAAAGGAATCGATAAAGGAGAGATCACCGGTGAAAGCTTCCTTTTTTTCCTTCGGCCATGTTTCGGCGGTGAATTCGGGTATTCTGGCATCTATCCGCTCATGCCACCACACAAAGGCGTTCACCCTCCCCCTCATGCGCTTTACCGGAGGATACATGTTCTCCCAGAAATTCTCGATCATATCCCTCAGTACATGAACCCCGCCGGCAAGCCCGCTTAACTTTTCCGTCTGCATAAGACCGATACAAAGGTATGTGGCAACGGTTAAATTTTTCGATTTTTCGGCCAATATCTTTGTCGAAAGGCTTACCACCTTCGCCCAATCGACCGCTCCCGATGCGGTCGGCGAAGAAAGCTTCCCCAGCTCGCCATCCAGCTCCTCGAACTCCGGCTCGAAACGAGCATCTTCTCCGACGGGGTTTGCGCCGGGTATAGGTTGTTTACCCAGTTCAGCTAATTCCATAATTGACTTCCCATTCTATTGATTTGTCACAATGATTTGCTTTGGTACTTCGGTAACGGATTTATTGAGCAGCTCAATAACCGGTGTGGCGCCTGTTATCTTATAGGCGAGACGTATCCATGTAATTCCCGTCTTCTGAAGCTGGTCAGCATAATCGGGAAACTCCCCGGTCTTGAATGTACAGTTGCCGCTCCTGAAATCCCTGAGAAATTTTGGGAAACCCATTTTCCCATCGTACGTTTTCGTCAGGGTTGTATTCTGAAGAAGTATATTGACCGTAACATCACCGCACTTCTCGCTGGACCATGCGAATGTCTGTTTCTGCGGATAATTATAGTTGTTCAGGGCTATATTTCCATCGGAGCTCTGCAGGGTGATGATACTTCCGTATGGTGCTTCTTTCGCCTCGCTGTTCACATCGAGGGGCAAAGTTTCCATGTTGACATAGTACACCGGCTGATAATTGGCTATCGTATCGGTGCCGTTATTGAGGAACGCGAAAAAATCGCTTCTGAAACGGATAAGGTTTTCGAACCGCTTGCGGACATAATATCCGTCGTTGTTCCTCGAAATGAATGATTTCCCGGAAGTGTCCAGGTACTTCCACACAATACCCTGGTTTTTGTCAAACAGAAGAAGGGGCAATTTTTCATCGCTGATACCGGTTATCCCTCCCAGCACCTGCTCTTCCCATTGTTCCTGCAGCACAAACGAGGTTTCCTGCGCGCAGTAGGCTACCAGAAATTGTTCCGGCCCTAAAACCAGATTCCAGACGACCGGGAATTCGTTTTCGTTCTGAAGCAGATTCTGGAGCTGAGTATATTTGCTTTCCGCCAGAGCAAAAGGGGACATATTGAACTCGGACAGAATCTGAAAGCACCGCTCTCTCGACCCGAGCGACGGAGAAATTGCCTGAAGGGCATCGGTGTATTCACCCCATATCGTTCCCATCCGCTGCAGCAACTCGGCATCCATGCTCCGCTTTTTATCCACTTTCCCCAGTGTCGATTGTATGAGAGTCTCCTTTTTGCTCTCGATTTTACCGAGGAGCGTCCCTTTCTGCTTCTCCTTTTCAACCAGCGCCTGTTTTCGAATATCATCCATCCGCTGTACGAATTCAACCCATGGGGGCTCCTTGTCTATTACATTGACCTTGGAAAACTCGGACGCCATTCGTTCGAGAAGTATGAAATAGGGATTCTGGTCAGTCGTCATAACCGTGGCCATGTGGTGGGGATTCGAACCGGTCTCCATATTCGAAATATCCTGGGAAAACTGTTGGGTGAAATCCCGCCATGCCTCGTAGAACTGGGATTGATACCACTGCCAGAATTTCTTCTTTTCATCTTGGATACGAGTCTGGTTGATGACCGAGGATTCGAGAACCTTGAAAAAGAGCTCTATCTGCTGTTGCGTATTGTTTGTGAAAATTCCGGAGACAAACACCTGTTCATTTTCATTGTCGCTTTTCAGGTTTTCCCAGAATGTATTCAGTGTCACATCGGGCTCAACCGGGATGGATTCAAAAATAATGTCCTTGATATTCGTATCGTTCCCGAGCATTTCCTCGAGTATTCCCCTGAATTTTTCAATCTGTGCCTCGAATTCAGCCGTATTCTCGTTCCATGTGAGGTAGTACTGATAATTATTCCCCAGCATTGCAGCGGTTTCAGGAGGAATATCCGGGTGTTTTTCGCAAAGGAGCGCACTGGAAATACCGATGAACTTTTCGACCGACAACGGCTGCTTGCCACCCACGCGTTCCTGCAGAAGAGTAATCCGTGTGATGAGAAAATTGAAATATTTCATAAGCTCGTCACGGTCGATATTTTCACCCGCCGCTTTGATATCGGTCACAACTTCCTGATCGAACGGGTAGAGCACGTTGTCCCTGAACATCGAAAGATACCGTATCTTCAGCCTGACCTCGGCGACATAGCTCTCCCGGAACATCAGGCGGGGCAGAAACCACCGGTTGTTCGCCTCTTCCAGTTCCACGAGCTTGCTTTTCATCAGGTACAGGCTCCGGATATCATCAGCCGTATTTGCGGTCATGACGGGCGGCTTGTAATTGGAAATGACATCCAGCGCAATACGGTTATTGATGTAAGAGAAACTCATCAGACCGCACAGGCACGCCCAGAGGAGAAACCATGCAATGAGCCCCGTGTTCCGTGTGACACGGCGCCATTGTATGAGCTCCCGGATCGGGGTGAAAAGATACCGGTCATTGGGAAGTATTTCTTTAAAAAAGTCTTTCAGAAACAGACCATTGCTATGATTACTGCTCCCGCCGCCGTCAGGCACGCCGAAGCTCTTAGAATCGATCCTGAGTTTTTCCTCCTGAATCGCACTGGAGAAGAACAGTCCTCTGAACAATGGGGTTTCCTGGTATGGATTTTCATCGAAAACTCCCTGAACAAAATACCGGAGTCCCTGTTTGATACGGTCGAATCCACTGGTGTAGAGAAAGATTTCGGGCTCGGGGATATTCCCCTGATTGATGAGAATTGATAACTGGTTCCGCAGATTTTCGGATATGGAGGACATGGCGGAGTCGAGCACTATGTTATATTCGGGAGAGCACTCCTGGTTGATAAATCCCATTGCCTGATCGACAGTCGCATCCGGCAGAAGATTCGAGAATTCAACCATGCCGTGAACAAGGTCCATTTTCGTCACCATGACATACACGGGAATCCTGGCCCCTACGGTTCGCATCAGCTGGTCGATACGTCTCCTGACACTCTGGCCCTCGTCGCTCAGCAGCGCCTCATCCTTTTCCAGGAGCTTGTCGGCGGCAATGGTGACAATGATACCGTTAATCGGTTCGCGGCGACGGTACTTCGCAAGCAGGGTCAGGAATTTCTCCCACTCTTCCCGGTCCCTCCCTTCTTCGACGGGAATGGTATACCGTCCCGCCGTATCGAGAATGATCGCTTCCTCGAAAAACCACCAGTCGCAATTTTTTGTCACCGAAATACCGGCCGTTCTCTTGACTTCGGTAATCGGAGAATTGAGGTTCGAATTCTTTATCGCCGAGGTTTTTCCCGAGCCGGACTCACCGAGCATGAGATACCACGGAAGAACATACAGAGGATTGCCTTTTTTCCGGAGATAGGAATTCCTGACGAGGTCGACCGACTCCTTCCATTTATCCTGAAGTGCCCTGAGATTCTGCTGTTCATGAATCGGCGCCGTCTCGATAGCTTCCTCGTTCTGCCTGATTACCCGCTGGACAAATTCCTTTTCCTTGCGCCGGACAATAATTTTCCTGATATACAGAATCCCGAACCACAATCCCGCCAGTCCGAGAGCCACCGACAGCACAACCCACCACGGGTAGTTCCTGACAAATATCAGCCATGCGATTCCGGCCAGCAGAACGGCAATAAGAAGAACGATCAGTAAAAGTTTTAAAATATTTTTTATCATACTATGCTGCTGCTTATTAAGCGTGGTGAAAAACATCATATGGTTAAATTCAAGCTGTCAAGGGTCGGTATGAAGTGCCGGACCCCGATTAATAATTCGAGGACATGTTTACATGCTGGCGACCTACCAAAATCCACGATGAATTGTATTGTAATACATTGATTATAAATAGAATATAGACCATTAAATCCTGTGAATTTATAAACCCGTTGAAAAGCCCCGGGGTCACAACCGGTTTTCGGAAAAAGAATGGGTGCTGTCCGAGCGAACCGAAGGCTCGTGAGTTCACACATTCCCGAAAAACAGGCAGTGAACGCGGATAAAGGCTTTTCACGGGGTGCCCCCCTTTCCTTGGTTACTTCCTTTGGGCACGCAAAGGAAGTAACATATAAAAAAGTGTTCTTTAAAAAATGGGGGGCTGCCACCGATATACATGCCCTTGACAGCAACAAAACAATATATTTCATTATCGGGCATGTGAAAAAGATACTTTTTCACCGCCCTCCATTACCGTTTGATTTTTATAAGTATTGGATAATCATATTCATCAGGGAATTTTTGAAGACATACAATAAAACGAAAAATACAATCGGCGGCAGTATGCTGAGTAACAGGGTGATGAGAGATAAACCGAACGGTCCCTTCTTTCCTTTTCTGGTCAGGTATGTTTCCGAATATGCTTCCGGGAAAAAGACTTTTGAGAAAGTGAGTTTATCCTTTACGGAGAATTTACTCATGATCGCCTGTTTCAGTTCTTTGAGCTTTCCGGCGTATTTCGGGTCGAAGTACTGTCCTTTGAAACCCAGGGCAAGGCAGAAATAATAGACTTCCAAGGTGTTTTTTTCATGAGACCCAAGCCTGAAAAGTCTGGAAAAAAACTCTTCACCCGCCATGGTTGTCTTAAAAAAACACATCTGTAACGGATACCGCTGCCACTGATTCCTTCCCGACCATCCGGAACACAGGATCGTTTCATCAATCCAGGCGCTTACGGCAAAAAGTCCTTTCCCCCATTCGCCCTGCGAAAAACCGGCATTCCGTGCTGTCATAAGCGAACGTGAAAACAAGTCATTATAGTGTTTTATGACATTGTTATAGGTAAGCTGGCTGAAATTCAGGCTGTTGATAAAAAGCGTATAGTAGAAAAGTTCAAAATAACAGTCGACAAGTCGCATCTGATACTATCCATCCTATTTCCGCAATACGATAATTTCCGCTTTCGTATCTTTCGGCGCCTTCTGCCAGTAAAGGCAGATATTCTGACTCTTCTGTATCTCGACCCACTGGGAATGACTCTGGTCGAGCTTAAAGTATAATGCATTGGGACGGGTAGGAAGTCCCGGCGGCGGAATCAGGCTGTATTCAAGGGAAATACCGGGCAGCGCCCTTCCGACCAGTGTTGGCATCTGCTCGAAACTGCTGACCTTGGCGATGTGTTTCATCACATCAAGCACCTTGCTCTGTTTCTCCGCGGTCATGACGACCAGGTAAAATATATTCCTGCTCTCGAAGGATTCTACCGGTATCTGGGCCTTGAAATGGTCATCTTTCCTGATAAGATGAATGATATTTTCCGGGCCGATGGTGATGGAACTCAGAAGCTCGCCGATAAGCGTCTGCGCCTCCTCAAAGCACGACCGCAAATCATCATGGTTGTATTTTGGAAGAAGAGGCGTTCCATCCATCAATCGCCCCAGCGAGTCGATCCGGTCGGTAAAAGTGCTCAGCTCGCCGATAAGCTGCCTGATAATGCCATAGACAACCCAGGGATGAGCATGTTCACTCTCGGTGACATGAAAAAGCAGGGGAACATACCTGTTCAGAGATCGCAGCGCAAAAAGGTAGACAATATAGGTTGAATCGAACCCGGATGTCTGCATTTCCCTCGGGCTTTTGTATTCCTCGAGCTTACGGCAGCGCGCAAGAACCTGTT